>NZ_JBEYRK010000016.1:0-178151 GCF_040704065.1 Streptomyces sp. NPDC047869 | reverse complement strand
CTCTACGAGCACAAGGTGTTCGTGCAGGGCGCGGTGTGGAACATCGACTCCTTCGACCAGTGGGGCGTGGAGCTGGGCAAGGTCCTCGCCAAGCGGGTCGAACCGGCCCTGACCGAGGGCGCGGAGGTCCCCGGCCTGGACGCCTCCACCCGGGCGCTCGTCGCCAAGTACCGGGAGCTGCGCGGCCGTAGCTGACCCGTGCGGTACGCCGGGCCGGAGGCGGGCGCCTTCGGCCCGGCGTACCGGCTCCCGGTGCTCAGGCCACCGCGCTCAGCGTGTCCGCCTGCCGCCTGCGTGCCGCCCGCGCGGCGGGCAGCGCGGTGAGGGCGGCGGCCCCCAGCACGGCGCCCGCGCCCAGCGCGAGCAGCAGTCCGGGCGGGGGCGACTGGGCGATCCCGGCACCGATGCCGCTGGAGTCGCCCTGGGCGTCGATCAGCCGGTGCGCCAGTGGCAGCCCCAGCGCCGTACCGGCGACCGCCGCCGCCAGCGCCGTACAGGTCGTCGTGGTGACGGTGATCGCGCCGATCTGCCGCGGTGACATGCCGATCGCCCGCAGGGCCAGCACGTCCCGCTCGCCCTCCCGGACGCTGCCGCCGATCGCGGTGAGCAACTCGACCAGACCGATGAGGGCGAGTACCGCGACCAGCCCGGCGACGACCGCGCGCAGCGGGGACAGGCCGTCGGCCGGGTTCGGCACGGCAGCCACGTCCAGGTGGCCGTGCCCGGCCGCGGCGAGGGCGGCCGCGACCCGCTGCGGATCGGCGCCGGGGCGCAGCCTGAGCTGGTAGAACGCGGGGGACAGGGCGGGGTCGTTCTCGCGCAGGGTGTCCACGGAGGTCGTCACGACCCGGCCGGCGTTCTGCGGTTCGAGGCTGCGGCCCACGATGTGCAGGATCTGCGGCCGCTCGCCCACCGTCATCCGCACCCAGTCACCGACCCGGACGTGCAACAGGTCGAGCAGCCCCTGACCGGCCACCGCCTCGTCCGGGCCGCGCGCGGCCCGGCCCTCGGCGAGCGCGTACGGATAGGGCCGGTCGTCGGTGCCGAGGCCGCGCAGGGCGATCGTCCCGGTCTGCCCGGGGACCAGCGCGGCCACCTCGACCCCCGGATATGCGGTGACCACTCGGTGGTCGGCCGCCAGCACCGCCCGTACCCGCGCGTCGCCCAGGGCGCCGTCCGAGCGGACCGCCAGCGCGGCCGGCAGACCCACCCGCTCCGGGCTGCTGTGGAACCGGTCGATGGTCGTCCAGGCGCTGAGCGCCACCACGATCAGCGTCAGCGGCAGCGTCAGCCGGGCCACTCCGGCCAGCGACCGGCCGCGGCCCGCGAACGCCTTGTGACAGCCGAGCACGAGTGCCGCCGGCAGCCGCAGCCCCAGGGCACCGCGCGCCAGACCGGTCAGCCGGCTGCCCGCCGGAGCGGACGGACGCGGCACCGGCACCGGCGGCACCCGGCCCGCCCGCCAGGCCGCGAGCCCCGTCGTCAGGCCGATGAACAGCACCGCGCCCACGGGCACGGCGGACAGGGCCACGGTGTGCCCCGGCAGGGTCTGCCACACGCCCACCGCGTCGCCGAGCCGCCCCGGGACCCGGCTGCCGCACCCCTCGGTGAGCGCCGCGGCGGCCACCGCGCCGAGCGCCGCGTACGCCAGGTGCTGCAACAGGAAGACCCGCACCACCTGCCCGGGCGTGAAGCCGATCGCCTTCAGCACCGAGATGTCCCGCAGATGGCCGCGGATGCGGGTGCCGATCGCGCCGTGCACGGCGAACCCCGCGGCCGCCAGCGCGCCCAGTCCGAAGAGGCCGAGCACCTGGCCGAGCAGGCGGTTCTCGCCCTGTGCCGCGGCCCGCGCCTGCTGCCAGGTGGAGACCTCGCCGACCGCGCCCGCGCCCAGCAGGGTGACGGCGCGCTGCACCACGTAGTCCGTGTCGGCCGGGTCGCCGAGGCGCAGCCCGGTCACCTGACCGCCGGGGGCGCGCACGGCGGAGGGCAGCGCCCAGACCAGGCCGGGCTGGGAACCCGGGCTGTAGCCGGGCTCGGCGCTGTCCGCGATGCCGGCCACGGTGAGTGTCCGCGCGGTGCCGGGCAGCGTGAGGGTGTCGCCGGGCTCGGCCAGCAGCGCCCGGGCCAGCCGGCTCTCCAGGACCACGCCGTCCGGCCGCCCGGGGGCCAGCCAGTGGCCGGCGGTGAGCACCGGGCGGCCGACCGGGGGCAGCCGCCCGGTGCCGCGCAGCTCCACCGCGGCCCGTGTGCCGCGGCCGGCGACCGTGGCGGACTCCGTGGGGTAGGGGCCGGCGACGGACTCGACACCGTCCAGCCGGGCGAGCTTGCGGGCGTCCGCCGAGGGAGCGGTGTGGATCCACACGTGGGCCCCGTGGGCCTGGGTAAAGGTCCGCTGCCAGGGATTGGTGGCGTAGCCGAACAGGGCGGCGGCCAGCAGCAGGGAGGCGACGATGCCGGCGGTGGCCAGCGTGATGAACAGCGCCTCGCCGCGGTGCGTGCGCAGATCGGAGTGGGCCCAGCGCAGGGTGGCTCGCACGAATCAGTCCCCGGTCCCGCGGCCGGACGGCCGGCGCGCCGTCAGCGCGTGCGCCGCCGGTCGCCGCGTCATCGGTCCGTGCACTGTCACTCCGTGCGCCGCCCGGCCGCGCGCCGTCAGTCGGTGCACCGTTCGTCCGTGCGTCATCAGTCCCTCAGCTCCAGCACGCCCGCCGTCCCCGGCTTCCGGGGCGGGGCGCCGTCCAGGACGGCGTCGTCGGCGATCCGGCCGTCGAAGAAGCTGATCACGCGGTCGGCGGCGCTGGCCAGCCGGGCGTCGTGGGTGACCAGGACGATGCTCTGCCCGCGTCCGTGGAAGCGGGACAGCAGCCGCATCACCTCGCGGGTGCCCTTGCTGTCCAGACTGCCGGCGGGCTCGTCGGCCAGCAGCAGCGGCGGATGGTTGACCAGCGCGCGGGCGAGCGCGACCCGCTGCTGCTCACCGCCGGACAGCTCGCCGGGCATGCTGCGCTCCTTGCCCGCGAGACCCAGCTCGGCGAGGAGTTCCTCGCGCTCGGCCCGGGCCCGCTTCGGGGGCACGCCGGCGAGCAGGGCGGGCAGCTCGACGTTGTCCGCGACCGACAGGTTCGACACCAGGTTGAAGAACTGGAAGACGATCCCGATGGCCTTGCGGCGCTCCACCGCCCAGCGCGCCTCGCTGAACGAGTCCGTGCACCGGCCGTCGAGCCAGATGCTCCCCTCGTCCGGCCGCTGCAGCCCGCCGAGCAGGTGCAGCAGCGTGGACTTGCCGGCTCCGGACGGCCCTGTGATCGCCACGAACTCGCCGCGCGCCACGCTCAGGCCGACCCCGCGCACGGCATGCGCGGGCGCGCCCTCGCCGTGGTGGGTCTTCACCAGTCCCTCGGCGCGCAGCAGCGGAACGGAGCCGTCGTTCACTCCAGTTCCTCCAGTTCCTCCTGGCACCGCTCCAGCCAGTCGAGGTCGGCCTGCAGATGCAGCATCGCGCCCTCGATGAGCAGCTGGGCGATTCGGTTGTCCCGGCTCTCGGCCGCGGCCAGTTTCGACAGATCGCGCATGGTGTTGAGGTACTGGCGCCGCTGCCTGTTGATGAGTGCGATCTGGTCGGCGAGACCGGTCTGCGGGGCCAGCGCGAGCTTCATGAAGAACTCGTCCCGTACCCGCGGCTCGTCCTCGGTCTCCTCGAACCAGGCGTGCAGCGCCTCCCGCCCGGCGTCGGTGAGGTGGTAGACCTTCTTGTTGGGCCGGCTCGACTGCTCGACGTCCTCGCCCTCGATCAGTCCCGACTTCTCGAGGCGGCCGAGGGTCACGTAGATCTGGCCGACGTTCGGCTGAGGGTACGCGGAGCCCAGCAGTTGCTCAAGGCCCTGCTTCAGCTCGTAACCATGGGCGGGGCCGCGCGCGAGGAGTGCCAGGAGGGGCAGGCGCACTCGTGCTCTCCTCCTAGTCCGCGAATGTGCTCCAGGCCCTAGTATCGCCCATACCTAACAGGTATACATGGCCTCTGACTCCCGGGCGAGGGTGCCCGGAGCCGGGTGTACGTGTTCAGGGAGGAACCTATGCGGTGGATGCGCGCCGCCGGTAGGGGGCTCCTCGTTCTCGCCGTTGTCCTCTCCGGGTACGTGGCCTCCGGCGCCCGCGCCGGCGAAACCGGTACCGGCGGGCGCGGACCGCTCACCCTGGCCACCGCCGGTGACCTGACCAGCTACCTCGGCCCGCTCCTGCGGGGCTGGAACCGGACCCACCCCGGCGAGAAGGTGACCCTCGTCGAACTGCCGGACTCCGCCGACGAGACGTACGCGCAGATGACCACCGATCTGCGCGGCGGTGACCGGGGCCGGTTCGACGTCCTCAACATCGACGTCAACTGGACGGCCGAGTTCGCAGCGGCAGGCTGGATCCGACCGCTGCCCGGCGACCGCTTCCCGCTCCGCAGCTTCCTGAAGCCGGTGGTGAGAACCGCCCGGTACGACGGGCGGCTGTACGCCGTCCCGTACGTCACCAACGCCGGGCTGCTGCTGTACCGCAAGGACGTCCTCGCCAAGGCCGGGGTGCCGCCGCCGCGCACCTGGGCCGAGCTGGAGCGCGACGCGAGGACCATCGCGCCGAGGTACGGTCTTGACGGCTACGCGGGCCAGTTCCTGCCCTACGAGGGCCTCACGGTCAACGCGGCCGAGGCGGTCTACTCGGCGGGCGGCACCATCCTCGGTGACGAGGGCGCCCGTGTCACCGTGGACTCCGACGCGGCCCGCGAGGGCATCGGCTTCCTCGCCCGCGGCCTGCGCGAGGGCTGGATCCCCAAGGCGGCGCTGACGTACAAGGAGGAGGAGTCCAAGGAGGCCTTCCGGGACGGCCGGCTGCTCTTCCTGCGCAACTGGCCCTATGCCTACGCGGCCGCCTCGGCCCGGGGTTCCAAGGTCGCCGGCCGGGTCGGCGCGGTACCGCTGCCCGGACCCGACGGACCGGGCAAGAGCGTCCTCGGCGGATCCAACCTGGCCGTCAACACCCATGCCCGGCACCCCGATTCGGCCGCCCGCCTGATCGCCTACCTCACGAGCGAGCGCGTCCAGCGCCAGGTGCTGACGCGGGGCGCGCTGCCGCCCGTGCGCGCCGCCCTCTACGACGATCCGGACCTGATCGCGCGGTTCCCCTATCTGCCGACCCTGCGCGCCGCCGTCATGTCGGCCGAGCCGCGCCCCACGAGTCCGCACTACGACCAGGTCAGCCTGGTGGTCCAGGCCGTCGTGCACGACGCGCTGACCGGGCGGCAGACGCCCTCGGCCGCGGTGCGCCGGCTGGCGCGCGAACTCGACGCCGTCGCCGACCGATAACCCTCTCCTAGTTACTTGTTAAGTAACGCTGACATCTCAACTGCGTTCAGGATGCCCCAATAGATCCCTGTTTGCGCACTCAACTCTCCAGTATCCTCCGTTCTTTTCATTGACACCCTCGCGACACGCCTACCTAACATGCATGCATAACTGCTGCCCTTCACAGAGACAGGCCCCAGGGTTGAACAGGCATCATTGGTGGCGTGACGCGGTGATCTACCAGGTCTACGTCCGCAGCTTCCTCGACAGCACCGGCGACGGCATCGGCGATCTGGCCGGCGTGCGCGCCGGACTGCCGTACCTGAAGAAGCTCGGCGTCGACGGGATCTGGCTGAGCCCGTTCTACCCCTCGCCCCAGCACGACCACGGCTACGACGTCGCCGACTACCGCGACGTCGACCCGCTCTTCGGCGACCTCGCCGAGTTCGACCTGCTGATGGCGGCAGCCCGGCGGCTCGGGACCAGGATCCTGCTGGACATCGTCCCCAACCACTGCTCCAGCGAGCACCCGTGGTTCCGTGAGGCGCTGGCCTCCCCGCCCGGCAGCCCGGCCCGTGCCCGCTTCCACTTCGCCGACGGGCGCGGCCCCGACGGCGCCGAACCGCCCAACAACTGGCACGCCATGTTCGGCGGCCCGGCCTGGACCCGGGTCACCGAGGCGGACGGCCGGCCCGGCCAGTGGTACCTGCACATGTTCACGCCCGAACAGCCCGACTGGAACTGGCGGAACCCGGAGATACCCGCGGAGTTCGACCGGACCCTGCGGTTCTGGCTCGACCGCGGCGTGGACGGCTTCCGCATCGACGTCGCCGCCGGGCTGTTCAAGCACCCCGGACTGCCCGACTCCGAAGACCCGGAGGCCGACGCCCGCACCCGCGACTCGGTCAACCCGCTGGCCTGGAACCAGCCCGAGGTGCACGACGTGTGGCGGCGGTGGCGGGCCACCTGCGAGGAGTACACCGCCCGCGACGGCCGCGAGCGCCTGCTGGTCGGCGAGGTCTCCGTGCCCACCGCCCGCGAACACGCCAAGTACGTCCGCCCCGACGAGCTCCACCAGGCCTTCTTCTTCGACCTGCTCGGCGCCCCCTGGGACGCCGACGCCTTCCGCAAGGTCGTCTCCGAGGCCATGCAGGACATCGCCGGCACCGGCTCGACCGTCACCTGGGTCCTCAACAACCACGACCAGGTGCGCACCGTCACCCGCTACGGCGAACCCGCCACCGGCGGCAGCGGCCTCGGCCCCGCCCGCGCCCGCGCCGCCGCGCTGCTGATGCTGGCCCTGCCCGGAGCCGCGTACATCTACCAGGGCGAGGAACTGGGCCTGCCCGAGGTCGTCGACCTGCCCGACGACGTGCTCACCGACCCGATCTTCCACCGCACCGGAAGCCGGGCCCGCATCCGCGACGGCTGCCGGGTGCCCCTGCCGTGGTCCGGGCAGGCCTCCCCGTTCGGCTTCACCTCCGGCGCTCAGAGCGCCAAGCCCTGGCTGCCGCAGCCGGAGTACTTCGCCGAGTTCGCCACCGACCGCGCCCTCGCCGACACCCGCTCCTTCTGGCACCTGTACCGCGACGGCCTGCAACTGCGTTCCTCACTGCCCCAGCTGGGCGAGGGCACGCTGCGCTGGCTGGACACCCCGCCCGGCGTCCTCGGCTTCGTCCGCGGCGACGGCCTGGTCTGCGCCGTCAACTTCACCACCTCTCCCACGCCCGCACCGGCCGCCGGCACCCCCCTGCTGTCCAGTGGGCCCTGCCCGGCCGGGGTGCTGCCCGGCTCGACGGCCGCCTGGTGGCTCACCGACCTCTGACCTCTCCTCCCCGCTCCACGTCAACTCCCACCCTTCGAAGGGACATCAAAGATGATGCGACGACGTACCACCCTGCTCGCCGGCTGCACCGCCCTCGCCCTGGCGCTCGGCGCGACCGCCTGCGGCGGCGGCCCCGTCTCGGCCGGCGGCGGCGACAAGGCACTCAGCGGCCAGACGGTCACCGTGGCCGGTGTCTGGTCCGGCAGCGAACAGAAGAACTTCCAGAAGGTGCTGGACGCCTTCACCGCGAAGACCGGCGCCAAGACCCAGTTCGTCTCCACCGGCGACAACGTCTCCACGGTCGTCGGCAGCAAGATCGAGGGCGGCAACGCGCCCGACGTGGTGATGGTCCCGCAGGTCGGCGTGCTCCAGCAGTTCGCGAAGAAGGGCTGGCTGAAGCCGCTGTCCGCCACCACGGGCAAGTCCGTGGACGCCGGCTACGCACCCGTGTGGAAGAAGTACGGCAGCGTCGACGGCACGCTCTACGGCCTCTACTTCAAGGCCGCCCACAAGTCGACCGTCTGGTACAGCCCCGACGCCCTCGCCCAGGCGGGAGTGAAGCCGCCGAAGACGTACGACGAGATGCTCAAGGCCGGTCACACCGTCTCCGACTCCGGGCTCGCAGCCTTCGCCGTCGCCGGGCAGGACGGCTGGACCCTCACCGACTGGTTCGAGAACATCTACCTCTCCCAGGCCGGCCCCGAGAAGTACGACGCCCTCGCCACGCACAAGCTGAAGTGGACGGACGCCTCCGTCGTCCAGGCGCTCGGCACCCTCGGCAAGCTGTTCAAGGACAAGCAGCTCATCGCGGGCGGCCAGAAGGGCGCCCTCAACACCGACTTCCCCGGCTCGGTGGAGAAGGTGTTCGGACCCAAGCCGCAGGCCGGCCTGGTCTACGAGGGCGACTTCGTCGCCGGCGTCGCCCACGACCAGTTCCAGCGGACCATCGGCAAGGACGCCGACTTCTTCCCGTTCCCGGCGGTCGGCGGCGGCGAGGCACCGGTGGTCAGCGGCGGCGACGCGGCCGTCGTCCTCAAGGACGGCAAGAACGCGAAGGCCGGGATGAAGCTCCTGGAGTACCTGGCGACCCCCGAGGCGGCGGCCGTGTGGGCGAAGGCGGGCGGCTTCCTGTCCCCGAACAAGAAGCTCGACCTCGCCTCCTACGGCGACGATGTCACCCGTGCCACCGCCAAGTCCCTCGTCGGCGCCGGTGACTCGGTCCGCTTCGACATGTCCGACCAGGCGCCGGCGGCCTTCGGCGGCACCAAGGGCACCGGCGAGTGGAAGCTCCTGCAGGACTTCCTGCGCGACCCGTCCGACCCGAAGGGGACCGCGGCGAAGCTCGAGGCCGCCGCGGCCAAGGCCTACCAGGACTGACCGGACCGATGACCGCCACCACACTCGTGTCCAAGGAGGCGGCCCCGCCTGCCGCCGGCGCGGCGCGGGGGCGCCGCGGCCGGCGGCGCGCCCGGACCGTCGCCCTGCTCTTCGTCTTCCCCGCCCTGCTCCTGCTCGGCGCGCTCGTCGTCTACCCGGTGCTGTTCTCCGTCGGCCGCAGCTTCTTCGACGCCTCCGGCACCCGGTTCGTCGGCGGCGGCAACTACGCCGAGATGTTCCGCGACCCGGCGACGCTGAAGGCCATCCGCAACACCACCATCTGGGTGGTCGTCGCCCCGGCCCTGCTCACCGGCCTCGGCCTGATCCTGGCCGTCCTGGTCGAGAAGGTGCGCTGGGCCACGGCGTTCAAGCTGCTGCTGTTCATGCCGATGGCGGTCTCCTTCCTCGCCGCCGGCATCATCTTCCGGCTCGCCTACGACGAGGACCCGGACAAGGGCGTCCTCGACGCCGCCGTGGTCTCCGTGCACGACGCCTTCAAGGGCACCTCGTCGTATCCGACGGCACGGGGCCGCGAGGGACTGCTGGACCAGGGCCGCGACGGGTCCTACCTCAGCCACGCGGCCGTCTCCCCGGGCGACTCGGTCACGCTGCCCATGGTCGGCGTGCTGCCGGGGGACCTGCCGCGGGACGCCGCGCCCGCCCGGCCGGCGGCGCGGCGCGCGGCCGCCGCCGGTGACCTGCGCGGCGTCGTCTACCTGGACTTCACGCCCGGCGGCGGAGGGAAGCAGGGCCGGGTCGACCCGAAGGAGAGCGGCCTGCCCGGCATGAAGGTCGAGGCGCTGCGCGACGGCAGGACGGTCGCGAGCACCACGTCCTCCTCCGACGGCTCCTTCCGCTTCACCGGACTCCGTGCGGGCTCGTACACGGTCAAGCTGCCCGCGTCCAACTTCGCGCCGCCCTACCAGGGAGTCTCCTGGCTCGGCCCGACGCTCGTCACCCCGGCGATCATCGGCGCCTATCTGTGGATCTGGACGGGCTTCGCGATGGTGCTGATCGGCGCGGGCCTGTCGAGCCTGCCCCGGGACGCGCTGGAGGCGGCGCGGATGGACGGCGCGAACGAGTGGCAGATCTTCCGCCGCATCACCGTGCCGCTGCTCGCCCCCGTGCTGACGGTCGTCTTCGTCACCCTCGTGATCAACGTGATGAAGGTGTTCGACCTCGTCTACATCATCGCGCCGGGACCGGTGCAGGAGGACGCCACCGTGCTCGCGACCCAGATGTGGCTCGTGTCGTTCGGCGGCGGCAACAACCAGGGGCTCGGTAGCGCCCTCGGTGTGCTGCTGCTCCTGCTGGTGATCCCCGCGATGGTCTTCAACGTCCGCCGCTTCCGAAGGAGTCAGCGATGAACGCGGTCAGGCGCGGCCTGGGCAACGGCCTGGTCCAGGCGTTCCTCGTGGTGATCGGCCTGGTCTGGGTGACCCCGCTCGCCGGACTGTTCCTGTCCTCCCTGCGCTCGGCCCAGGACACGGCGAAGGGCGGCTGGTGGACGGCGCTGGCCAGTCCGGGGCAGCTCTCCTTCGACAACTACTCGGCGCTGCTGAAGAACGCCGGCATCACCCAGGCCTTCTGGAACACCGTGCTGATCTCGGTGCCGACGACCGTCCTGGTCGTCGTCATCGCGGCCCTCGCCGGATACGCCTTCGCCTGGCTGGACTTCCCGCTGCGCGAACCGCTGTTCCTGCTGGTGGTGGCCCTGCTGGTGGTGCCGGTGCAGATCGGCCTGCTGCCCGTGGCCAAACTCTTCGGCCAGCTCGGCCTGTTCGGCACGATCCCCGGCGTGGTCCTCTTCCACGTCGCCTACGGCCTGCCCTTCGCGGTGTTCCTCCTGCGCAACTACTTCGCGGAGATGCCGAAGGAGATGCTGGAGGCGGCGCGGATGGACGGCGGCAGCGAGTGGCGCATCTTCACCCGCCTGGTCCTGCCGGTGGGGCGCCCCGCCATCGCCTCGCTCGCCATCTTCCAGTTCCTGTGGGTCTGGAACGACATGCTGGTCGCGCTGCTCTTCGCCGACAGCTCCTCCCAGCCCCTGACCGTGCAACTCCAGTCCCAGATACGCCAGTTCGGCAGCAACATCGACGTCCTGGCCCCGGGCGCCTTCCTCTCCCTGATAGTCCCCGTGATCGTCTTCTTCGCCTTCCAGCGCCACTTCGTCCAGGGCGTGATGGCGGGCTCGGTCAAGTGACCCCACCTGACGGGGACGACGGAGGCGGCCGGTGAAGACCGGCCGCCTCCGTCGTCAGGCGTACGTCCAGCGCCAGGCGCTCCCGCTGTAGGAACACCTGATTCGCGTACCGCCCGCGGTGGTGGTCGTCGCTCCGTGGTCGCTGTTACGGCAGAACTGGCCCGCCGCGTAGCAGTTGCCCGCGTTGGACGTGATGGAGCAGGTGCCGCCGCCGCTGCTGACACTGCCGGACGAGCCGGAGGTGCCGGTGGTGCCGGCGGCGCGCTTGGTCACGGTGACCGTGGGCCCCGGCTTGCGGACGGTCCGCGTCTTCGTGACCGTCGGAGCGGGCTCCGGCTCGGCGGTCTCGGTGACCGTCGCGGTCACGGACACGGTGACCGTGGGCCGGGGCGCCGGCGTGGAGGATCCGGCCGCCGTGTCGTTCGTGGACCCGCAGCCCACCGCGCCGGCGGCGAGGAGGGCGACGCAGGCGGCCCACAGCCGCTTGCGCCGGTGCGGCCGTATGCCGGCCGGTTCTGGGTCCGTCATGTGACGCGCTCTCACCCGTGGAAGGTGATGTAGCCGTTGCCGTCACGGTCGTTGGCGGACTTGGTGTAGGCGTGGGTGTCCGCGTGGGCGCCGGAGGACTTGTACAGGCGGATGGTGTCCTTGTCGTTGTTCCAGATGAAGTTGCAGTTCTGGCGGTAGACGACGTTGTTGGCGTCCGAGTCGGTGCCGTGGCCCCCGCGCAGCTTCACGTAGTCGCCGGGCTCGAGGTAGTGGTTCTTGGAGAAGACGAACTTGTTGCTGCTGGTGCTGTCCCTGACCACGTAACCCTTGAGGTTCACGGTCGCGGTGCGCGAGTAGTTCTTGATCGTCACGTACTCGCTCTTGGTGTTGCCCGAGGTGCAGCTGTTGGAGTCCCGCCCCGGAGCGTCGTACTGGACGCCCTTGATCTTCAGGGCGGAGGAGTACTCGGCGGCCTGGGCCGGCGCCGCGACGGTGACGGCGACCGCTCCGGCCGTGACGGTTGCGGCCAGCGCGAAACGTATACGCATGAGGTCCCCCCTCAATCGTGCGAGTGATGCGGCCAGGAGCTTACACAAAAGATGATGGGTACATGTACGCCTGGTGGGGGAAGTGTGAAGAACCCGACTGAGGGGGAGTCATCGAGCGGCAACGTGAAGGGGGCGGCGGGGAGTTGAATTCTCCCTGCCGCCCCCGTCCGTCACGGAAGGACGAGCCTCACGGTGACGCCGGTGGATACAGCGACCGCGGCAACCGCGAGGCCGCCGCCGAGTCCAGGAGCCACAGTGTCCGCGAGCGTCCGCGGGCGCCCGCCGCCGGCGCCTGTACCTCGCCCGCGCCCGACAGGGCGATGGCCACGGCCTGGGCCTTGTCCTCGCCGGCCGCGAGCAGCCAGACCTCGCGGGCCGAGCGGATCGCGGGGAGGGTCAGCGAGATCCGGGTCGGCGGCGGCTTGGGCGCGCCGTGCACGCCGACCACCGTGCGCTCCGTCTCGCGGACCGCGGGCGACTCCGGGAACAGCGAAGCCACATGGGTGTCCGGTCCGACGCCCAGCATCAGCACGTCGAAGGTCGGTACCGGGCCGTGGTTCTCCGGTCCGGCCGCCTTGGCAAGTTCCGCCGCGTAGGCCTCCGCCGCCGCCTCCACGTCCGTACCGTAGGGGCCGTCGGACGCGGGCATGGCGTGCACGCGCTCCGGGTCCAGCGGTACCGCGTCCAGCAGCGCCTCGCGGGCCTGCGTGACATTGCGCTCCGGATCGCCCTCGGGCAGATAGCGTTCGTCGCCCCACCACAGGTCCAGGCGGCCCCAGTCGATGGCGTCCCGGGCCGGTTGCGCCGCCAGCGCGGCCAGCAGGCCGTTGCCGTTGCGGCCGCCGGTGAGGACCACGGACGCGCTGCCCCGGGAGGCCTGCGCGTCCACGATCCGGGTGATCAGGCGGGCCGCGGCGGCCTGCGCCATCAGTTCCTTGTCGTGGTGCACGACCAGCTGCGGAGTGCTCACTTCGCCGCCGCCTTCTTCGCCGGGGCCTTCTTGGCGGCCGCCTTCTTCGCGGGCGCCTTGGCGGCCCCCTCCACCGGTTCGCCGACCGCGGCCGGCTCCGCCGCGGGCTCCGGCACGGTGTTCAGCCGCTCCACGCCGTACGCCAGCGCCGAGGCGTAGGTGTCGTCCGGGTCGAGCCGCCGCAGCTCCTCCGCGATCAGCTCGGCGGTGTCCCGCCGCTTCAGCGCCACCGCGCGGGGCGGCTGACCCTCGATGGACAGGGTGGCCAGCGAGCCGTCCGCCCGGTCCAGGGTGATCGGACCCTCGCTGGTGTCCATCCGCACGGCCGTCAGCCCCGGCCCCGCGGACAGGGAACGCCGGACGGGAACGTCCAGCCGGTCCGCGAGCCACATCGCCAGCAGCTCACAGCTCGGGTTGAACTCCTCGCCCTCCACCTCGACCGCCTTCACCTCGCACACCACCTGGTCCAGGGCCGCCGCGAGCATCGAGCGCCACGGCGTGATCCGGGTCCAGGACAGATCGGTGTCGCCCGGGGCGTAGGTCCCGGCGCGGGCGGACAGCTCCCGCACCGGCTGCTCGGCGGCATAGGTGTCGGTCACCCGGCGCTGGGCCAGCGCGCCCAGCGGGTCGCCCGCCGGGTCAAGCGGCGCGTTCACCGGCCACCAGACGACCACCGGGGCGTCGGGCAGCAGCAGCGGCAGCACCACCGAGTCGGCCTGTTCGGAAACCTCGCCGTACAGCCGCAGGACGACCGTCTCGCCGGTGCCCGCCTCCACGCCCACCCGCACCTCGGCGTCGAGCCGCGAGGACGTGCGGTCGCGCGGGGAGCGGGAGACCCGCTTGATGACCACCAGCGTGCGCGAGGGGTGCTCGCGCGAGGCGTCGTTGGCGGCTTTCAGAGCGTCGTAGGCGTTCTCCTCGTCGGTGACGATGACCAGGGTCAGCACCATGCCGACGGCGGGGGTGCCGATGGCACGGCGGCCCCGGACGAGCGCCTTGTTGATCGCACCGGCGGTGGTGCCGGTCAGGTCAATCTTCATGGCCGGCGCCAGCTCCGTCCGTCTCGTGCCAGCATCTCGTCCGCCTCGACGGGCCCCCAGGTGCCCGACTTGTACTGCGCGGGCCTGCCGTGCCGGTCCCAGTACTCCTCGATCGGGTCGAGGATCTTCCAGGACAGCTCGACCTCCTCCGTGCGCGGGAACAGGTTGGCGTCGCCCAGCAGCACGTCCAGGATGAGCCGCTCGTACGCCTCCGGGCTGGACTCCGTGAACGACTCGCCGTAGGCGAAGTCCATGGACACGTCCCGGATCTCCATCGAGGTGCCCGGCACCTTGGAGCCGAAGCGGACCGTGATGCCCTCGTCCGGCTGCACCCGGATGACGACCGCGTTCGAGCCCAGCTCCTCCGTCGCCGTGTGGTCGAAGGGGGAGTGCGGGGCCCGCTGGAAGACCACCGCGATCTCGGTGACCCTCCGGCCCAGGCGCTTGCCGGTGCGCAGGTAGAAGGGGACGCCCGCCCAGCGGCGGTTGTCTATGCCCAGCTTGATCGCGGCGAAGGTGTCGGTCTTCGACTTGGCGTCGATGCCGTCCTCTTCGAGGTACCCGATGACCTTCTCGCCGCCCTGCCAGCCCGCCGCGTACTGCCCGCGCACGGTGCTGCGGCCCAGGTCCTTCGGCAGCCGCACGGCACCGAGCACCTTGGTCTTCTCCGCCGCCAGCGCGTCCGCGTCGAAGGAGGCGGGCTCCTCCATGGCCGTGAGGGCCATGAGCTGCAGCAGGTGGTTCTGGATGACGTCACGGGCGGCGCCGATGCCGTCGTAGTAGCCGGCGCGACCGCCGACGCCGATGTCCTCGGCCATGGTGATCTGCACGTGGTCCACGAAGGACCGGTTCCAGATCGGCTCGAACATCGTGTTGGCGAAGCGCAGCGCCAGGATGTTCTGGACGGTCTCCTTGCCGAGGTAGTGGTCGATCCGGAACACCTGGTCCGGCTCGAACACGTCGTGCACGACCTTGTTCAGCTCCTCGGCCGACTTCAGGTCGTGGCCGAACGGCTTCTCGATGACCGCGCGCCGCCAGGAACCCGAGGACTGGTCGGTCAGACCGTGCTTCTTGAGCTGCTGGATGACCACCGGGAAGGAACGCGGCGGCACCGACAGGTAGAAGGCGAAGTTGCCCCCCGTCCCCTGCGCCTTGTCCAGCTCCTCGATGGTGCCGCGCAGCCGGTCGAAGGCGTCGTCGTCGTCGAAGGTGCCCTGGACGAAACGCATCCCCTGGATGAGCTGCTGCCAGACCTCCTCACGGAAAGGGGTCCGGGAGTGCTCCTTGACGGCGTCGTGGACCTCGGCGGCGAAGTCCTCGTTCGCCCACTCGCGCCGGGCGAAGCCGACCAGCGAGAAGCCCGGCGGCAGCAGACCCCGGTTGGCGAGGTCGTACACCGCGGGCATCAGCTTCTTGCGGGACAGGTCGCCCGTGACGCCGAAGATCACCAGGCCCGACGGCCCCGCGATGCGCGGGAGCCGTCGGTCGGCGGGGTCACGAAGCGGGTTCGCCCCGGAACCGGGAATGCGTGACAACTCAGCCCTCCGAGGGGGCGAGGCGCTCGAGCTCCGCCTGGGTCGACTTCAGCAGGTCGTTCCAGGACGCCTCGAACTTGTCGACGCCTTCGTCCTCCAGCACCCGTACGACGTCGTCGTACGAGATCCCGAGCCGCTCCAGCGCGTCCAGGTCGGCGCGCGCCTGCTCGTAGGTGCCGGTGACGGTGTCGCCACGGATCTCGCCATGGTCCTCGACGGCCTGCAGCGTGGCCTCCGGCATGGTGTTGACCGTGTTCGGCGCGACCAGCTCGGTGACGTACATCGTGTCCGGGTACGCCGGGTCCTTCACACCGGTCGACGCCCACAGCGGACGCTGCCGGTTGGCGCCGGCGTTCTCCAGCGCGCTCCAGCGATCGGAGCTGAACACCTCCTCGTACGCCTGGTAGGCGAGCCGGGCGTTGGCGATGGCGGCCTTGCCGCGCAGCGCCTTGGCCTCGTCGGTGCCGATGGCGTCCAGGCGCTTGTCGATCTCGGTGTCCACGCGGGACACGAAGAACGACGCCACGGAGTGGATCTTCGACAGGTCCAGGCCGCGCTCCTTGGCCGTCTCCAGGCCGGAGAGGTACGCGTCCATGACCTTGCGGTAGCGCTCCAGCGAGAAGATCAGCGTGACGTTCACGCTGATGCCGTTGCCGATCGTCTCGGCGATCGCCGGCAGACCCGCCTCGGTGGCCGGGATCTTGATCAGCGTGTTGGGGCGGTCCACCAGCCAGGCGAGCTGCTTGGCCTCGGCGACGGTCGCCCTGGTGTTGTGCGCCAGGCGCGGGTCGACCTCGATGGAGACCCGTCCGTCCTGGCCGTTCGTGGCGTCGAAGACCGGGTGCAGGATGTCGGCCGCGTCGCGGACGTCCGCCGTGGTGATCATGCGGATGGCCTCTTCGACGGTGACCTTGCGGGCGGCGAGGTCCGCAAGCTGCTGGTCGTAGCCGTCACCCTGCGAGATCGCCTTCTGGAAGATCGTCGGGTTGGTGGTGACGCCCACGACGTGCTGCTGGTCGATCAGCTCGGCGAGGTTGCCGGACGTGATCCGCTTGCGCGACAGGTCGTCCAGCCAGATCGCCACGCCCTCCTCGGAGAGGCGCTTCAGTGCGTCTGTCATGGAATTACATCTCCTACGTGTCGTATATGAGCGTCAGCGCTGGGCGGCGGCCAGGGATTCCCGGGCCTTGGCGGCCACGTTCTCGGCGGTGAAGCCGAACTCGCGGAAGAGCACCTTGCCGTCGGCGGAAGCACCGAAGTGCTCCAGCGAAACGATGCGGCCGGCGTCCCCGACGTACTTGTGCCAGGTCAGGCCGATGCCCGCCTCCACGGCGACACGGGCCTTCACGGACGGCGGCAGCACGGAGTCCCGGTACCCCTGGTCCTGCTCCTCGAACCACTCCACGGACGGCATGGACACGACCCGCGTGGGCACGCCCTCGGCCTGCAGCTGCTCGCGGGCCTCGACGGCCACGTGCACCTCGGAACCGGTGGCGATCAGGACGACCTGCGGCTCGCCGCCGTCGGCCTCCATCAGGACGTAACCGCCGCGCGCGGCATCGTCGTTGGGCTCGTAGATCGGCACGCCCTGCCGGGTCAGCACCAGACCGTGCGGCCGGCCCTTGCCGAACTCCTTGGTGTAGCGCCCCAGGATCTCGCGCCAGGCGATCGCGGTCTCGTTGGCGTCCGCCGGGCGGACGACGTTCAGGCCCGGGATCGCGCGCAGCGAGGCCAGGTGCTCGACCGGCTGGTGGGTCGGGCCGTCCTCGCCGAGGCCGATGGAGTCGTGCGTCCAGATGTACGTCACCGGCAGGTGCATCAGGGCCGACAGACGCACCGCGTTGCGCATGTAGTCGGAGAACACCAGGAAGGTGCCGCCGTAGACGCGGGTGTTGCCGTGCAGGGTGATGCCGTTCATCTCCGCGGCCATGGCGTGCTCGCGGATGCCGAAGTGGATCGTGCGGCCGTACGGGTTCGCCTCCGGCAGCGGGTTGTCCGCCGGAAGGAAGGAGCTGTCCTTGTCGATGGTGGTGTTGTTCGACCCGGCGAGGTCGGCGGAGCCGCCCCACAGCTCCGGGATCACCGCGCCGAGGGCCTGCAGCACCTTGCCGGACGCGGCACGCGTCGCGATGCCCTTGCCCGGCTCGAAGACCGGGAGCTTCTCCTCCCAGCCGGCCGGCAGCTCGCCCTTGCTGATGCGGTCGAAGTCGGCGGCGCGCTCGGTGTTGCCGTCCCGCCACTCCTGCAGCGACTTCTCCCACTCGGCCTTCGCCTGCGCGCCGCGCTCCAGCGCCTTGCGGGTGTGCGCGAGGACCTCGTCCGCGACCTCGAAGCTCCGCTCCGGGTCGAAGCCCAGGACGCGCTTGGTGGCCGCGACCTCGTCCTCGCCGAGCGCCGAGCCGTGGGCGGCCTCGGTGTTCTGCGCGTTCGGGGCCGGCCAGGCGATGATCGAGCGCATCGCGATGAACGACGGCCTGTCCCTGACCTGCTTCGCGGCCTCGATGGCGTCGTAGAGCGCGTGCGGGTCGAGGTCGCCGTCCGGCTTCGGGGCGACCCGCTGCACGTGCCAGCCGTAGGCCTCGTACCGCTTGGCGGTGTCCTCGGAGACGGCGGTCTCGGTGTCACCCTCGATCGAGATGTGGTTGTCGTCCCACAGCAGGATCAGGTTGCCGAGCTTCTGGTGGCCGGCCAGCGAGGACGCCTCGGCGGAGATGCCCTCCTGGAGGCAGCCGTCACCGGCGATGCAGTAGATGAAGTGGTCGAAGGGCGACTCGCCCGGCGCGGCCTCCGGGTCGAACAGACCGCGCTCGTAGCGGGCGGCCATCGCCATGCCCACCGCGTTGGCCACACCCTGGCCCAGCGGACCGGTCGTGGTCTCCACGCCCTTGGTGTGCCCGTACTCCGGGTGGCCCGGGGTCTTCGAGCCCCAGGTACGGAAGGACTCCAGGTCCTCCAGCTCCAGGCCGAAGCCGGCCAGGTAGAGCTGCGTGTAGAGGGTCAGGGACGAGTGGCCGGCGGACAGCACGAAGCGGTCGCGGCCGACCCACTCCGGGTCGGCCGGGTCGTGGCGCATCACCTTCTGGAAGAGGGTGTACGCGGCCGGGGCCAGGCTCATCGCCGTACCGGGATGGCCGTTGCCGACCTTCTGTACGGCGTCGGCGGCCAGGATCCGGGCGGTGTCCACGGCCCGCTGGTCCAGCTCGGTCCACTCAAGGTCTGTGGTGGTCGGCTTGGTGCTCACCCTGGGTCAGGGCTCCTCTCCACATGTCGGTCGCCGGCCCTGGGGGCGTGCCCCCTCCCGGCCGCCGGTGCGCACTGCCTGCCCACCGGCCGCCTCGAGCCTACCCCCGTAAGGACGTGCGTTTTTTCGAGTCATTACAGACTGCCGGGACTCTTGGACATCCGCCTCCCGACTGGCCGACAGCGCATTTGGCAGATGAATACGAAGCCGCTCATCCGACTGCTCAATCGAGCCCCACCGCACCTCGGACGCGCGGTCGGCCAACACGACCCCACCCCCGCGAAAGCCGGGGTCTGGGCAACGTCTAAAGTGGCGTGGTACGCGCGAGCCCTTACCCGACCTTCACGAGGGGAGGCTCGCTGGGAGTCTCTGTCAGGGGTGTGCGTGACGGCCGTCGAATCCCGTCCTGGGGGCACCTCCCAGGCCGTTAAGGCACTGGGGGAGGGTGTGGTTCGCGATGCGAGCCAAAGCCCGGTTCACCGGCCGTTCGGGGCCCGTGTCAAGGCGTTCGTGGCGCTGACCAAGCCGCGGATCATCGAGCTGCTGCTCATCACCACCGTTCCGGTGATGTTCCTCGCCCAGCAGGGGGTGCCCGACCTGAAGCTGGTGCTGCTCACCTGCGTCGGCGGCTACCTCTCGGCGGGCGGCGCCAACGCGCTGAACATGTACATCGACCGGGACATCGACGCCCTGATGGACCGCACCTCGCAGCGACCGCTGGTGACCGGCATGGTCAGCCCGCTCGAATGCCTGGTCTTCGGCATCACCCTGGCCGTCGTCTCGACGCTGCTGTTCGGGCTCACCGTCAACTGGCTGTCCGCCTGGCTGTCACTCGGAGCGCTCCTCTTCTACGTCGTCGTCTACACGATGATCCTCAAGCGGCGCACCTCCCAGAACATCGTCTGGGGCGGCATCGCCGGCTGCCTGCCGGTGCTGATCGGCTGGTCGTCGGTGACGAACTCGATGTCCTGGGCGCCGGTCGTCCTCTTCCTCGTCATGTTCTTCTGGACGCCGCCGCACTACTGGCCGCTGTCCATGAAGGTCAGGGAGGACTACGCCCGCGTGGGCGTGCCGATGCTCCCGGTCATCGCCTCCAACAAGGTGGTCGCCCGGCAGATCGTCATCTACAGCTGGGTGATGGTCGCCGTCTCCCTGCTGCTCACCCCGCTCGGCTACACCGGCTGGTTCTACACGGCGGTGGCCCTCGCGGCCGGCGGCTTCTGGCTGTGGGAGGCGCACGGACTGCAGAACCGGGCGAAGGCCGAGGTGACGGGCGTGAAGCTCAAGGAGATGCGGCTGTTCCACTGGTCCATCACCTACGTCTCCATCCTCTTCGTCGCGGTCGCCGTCGACCCGTTCCTGCGCTGACCCGCGCCGGGCGTACGTCACAGGGCCCTGCTCTCGCCAGTCGATCTACCCGTGAGTAGCATCCTGTCCATGGCAGACACGCAGCAGGTTGACCCCAAGAACGAGCGCAGGGCGGCGAAGCTGGCCCGGCAGATCGGGGCCTTCTCCAAGGCCCACGGCGGCGCCGAGGGCCAGGTGGCCCACATCGGCGAGCGCGGCGCCCGCATCGTGCTCGTCGGCGCGGACGGCGGCTGGGGCGACCTGGTGGCGCCCAGCACCGCCATCGCCGAGCAGGCCGTCGAGAAGGCCGGCATCACCGTCCACGAGTCCTTCGACGGCGACTTCGCGGCGAAGGTGACGACCGGCCGCTACGAGTGGAGCCGGATGGCGGGCATCCAGGTGGGCGGCCCCGGCAACGGCTGACGCCTGCGGCCTCCAGTTCGAAGGACGCCGAGGCAGCACCGGATCCCGGGTTCACCCGTTAGGCCCTGCAAGAAGCGCAGCGCCTCCCCGGGGAGCCCGCATGATCGAAACGCCGTCCCTCGTGGACCAGTACTGCCACGGCGTGCTGCGCACCGAGCTGGGCCTCGGCACCTTCGAGGCCCGGCTCACGCGCACCGAGGGACCGCCCGCACCGGGCACCACCCTCTTCGACACCCAGACCGGCTTCGCCGTGCGCCGCTGGTGCCCGCCCCTGCTCGGCCTGGAGCCGCACTGCCCGCCCGCCCGGTATCTGGCCCGGCGCCGGGAACTGGGCGTGCTGGAGGCGGGCCGCCGGCTGCTGCGGGGCAGCGGGATCACCACCTACCTGGTCGACACCGGTCTGCCCGGCGACCTCACGGGCCCGGCGGAGCTGGCGTCCGCGGGCGACGCCGAGGCCCACGAGATCGTCCGCCTGGAACTCCTCGCCGAACAGGTCGCGGACACCTCGGGCACCGTCGAGTGCTTCCTCGCCAACCTCGCCGAGTCGGTGCACGGGGCCGCCGCCGAGGCGGTCGCCTTCACCTCCGTCGCCGGTCTCCGGCACGGTCTGGCCCTCGCCCCCGAGCCGCCGGGCCCGGGCGAGGTGCGGGGCGCGGCGGGCCGCTGGCTGGCCGGGCGGCGGGTGGGCGGGGCGCTGACCGACCCGGTGCTGCTGCGGCACCTGCTGTGGATCGCGGTCGCCTCGGGCCGGCCCCTCCAGCTCCACGCCGGGCTCGGCGAGCCCGGCTCCCGCATCGACCGCACCGACCCGGTGCTGCTCACCGACTTCGTGCGCGCCACGGCCGGGCTCGGCACCGATCTGATCCTGCTGCACGGCTACCCGTACCACCGCCACGCCGCCCACCTCGCCGGAGTCTTCCCGCACGTGTACGCCGACTCCGGCGCGGCCCTGGTGCGCACCGGCGCCCGCGCGGTCACGGTCCTCGCCGAGATCCTCGAACTGGCACCCTTCGGCAAGATCCTCTTCTCCAGCGGCGCCCACGGCCTGCCCGAGCTGCATGTCGTCGGCGCCCTGCTGTTCCGTGAGGCCCTGGGCCGGGTGCTGGGCGCCTGGGTCGCCGAGGACGCCTGGTCCCCGGACGACGCCCAGCGGGTGGCCCGGATGGTCGCGGCGGACAACGCGCGGCGGGTCTACGCGCTGGACTGAGGGGTGTGCGGCGGCGCGGGCCCCCGACAGACTGCTGCCATGCAGACCGAAGCGCTCCTCGCCCGTTTCCTGCACGACCTCGCCCCGCTGCGGCCGCTGGCCCTGTGGGCGCACGGCTCCCTGGCCGGCGGCGACTACCAGGAGGGCCGCAGCGACCTCGACCTGATCGCGGTGCTCCCGGGCCCGCTCACCCTCGGCACCGCGCGCCGGGTGATCCGCACGCATCGCCGGCTGCGCGCCGAACCGCTCGCCGCCGGGCTGCACTGCACCTATCTCACCCCGGCCGCCTCGGCGGACCCCGGCCGGTCCCACCTGACCTGGGCGCACGGCCGTGCGACGCGCCGGCCGGTCACTCCCGTGACCCGGCGCGAACTGCATGACTTCGGCCGGGTGCTGCACGGCGGGCCGCCGGCCGGACTGCTGCCGCCGGTGCCGGACCGGCAGCTGAAGGAGTTCGTCGTACGGGACCAGCGGGACTACTGGCGGCCCCACGTGGACCGCGCCCGGCTGTGGCGGCAGGACGTGTGGGTGGACCTGGGCCTGCTCACCTTCGCCCGCGCAACCGTCACCCTGCGCGACGGAGGGCTGATCCCCAAGCGGGAGGCACTGACCGAACTGACCACCCTGGGCGCGCCGGCCGAGGTCGTCGAGGACATCGCCCGCCGGCGCTACGGCACTCCCGCCCCGCGCGACGAGGCCTGGCTCGCCGGCCGCGCCGAGCTGACCCGGGCCTACCTGGGGCCGGCGATCGACGCGCTGGTCGCCGCGTACGGGTGACTCAGGCGGGCGTGCCCACCGTCACCTCGGCCGAGGGGCCGGGCCGGTCGAGGGCGGCCCCGGGACGCTCCCGGAGCGACAGCAGCACCCGCAGCACCCCGATCCACACCAGGCACGAGCCGAGCATGTGCAGGGCGACGAGGACCTCGGGCAGGTGCGTGAAGTACTGCACGTAGCCGATGACACCCTGCCCGAGGAGGATCAGGAACAGCTCCCGGGTGCGTGCCAGGGGCCCGCTGGGCGCGTCCACCGCCTTGAGCACGAACCACAGCGCGAATGTCAGCGTGACCACGATCCACGCGAGCACGGCGTGCAGCTTGGAGACCGTCTCCCAGTCGATCGGGATCCGCGCGACCTCCGAGGAGTCACCCGCGTGCGGACCGGCCCCGGTCACCACCGTGCCGACCCCGATGAGCAGCACCGACGCGGCCACCAGGAACCACACCAGCTGCTGCACCGCCTTGCCGACCAGCGGCCGTGGCATCCCGTCGCCCTCGCGGGTGCGCTGCCACATCACGGTGGCGATGGCGATCAGCGCCGAGGAGAGCAGGAAGTGGGCGGCGACCGTGTACGGGTTCAGGCCGACCAGGACGACGATCCCGCCGAGCACGGCGTTGCCCATGACCACCCAGAACTGCGCCCAGCCCAGCCGGGTCAGGCTCCGCCGCCCCGGCTTCTCGGCACGCGCGGCGATGATCGCCCAGCCGACGGCGGCGCACAGCACGTACGTCAGCATGCGGTTGCCGAACTCGATGACCCCGTGGAAGCCCATGGCCCGGGTGGTGGTCAGCGAGTCGTCGGTGCAGGTCGGCCAGGTCGGGCAGCCGAGGCCCGAGCCGGTGAGGCGGACCGCGCCGCCGGTGACCACGATGATCACCGCCATGACGAGCGCGGCGAGCGCCGCCCGCCGGACGGTCCGGGGATCCGGGGTCCAGCGGTCGGCGATGAAGGCGAGCGGGTTGCGCAGCGCCGCGGTGGCGTCGGCACGGGTCAGCTTTGGCACGTGCACCATGGTAGGCCGCCGCTTGTGCACGCTTTCACGAGGGTCCACTCGCGGCCTCACTCCCAGCGGAAGAACTTCCCCGCCGCGGCCAGTCCCAGGACCGCCCACACCGCGAGGATCCCCAGGTCGGCCCAGGGCACCCCGGCCCCGTGCTGGAGGACGTCCCGCAGGCCGCCGGAGAGCGCCGAGATCGGCAGCAGACCGAGCACGTGCTGACCGGCGCCGAACTTCTCCAGCGGGACGATCACCCCGCCGCCGACGAGCAGCAGCAGGAAGACCAGGTTGGCGGCGGCCAGCGTGGCCTCGGCCTTCAGCGTGCCCGCCATCAGCAGGCCGAGCCCGGAGAAGGCGGCCGTACCGAGGACCAGCAGGAGCAGCACGGCCAAGGGGTTGCCGTGCGGGGACCAGCCGAGGGCGAACGCGATCGCGATCAGCAGGATCACCTGGAGGATCTCCGTGACCAGTACCGACGCCGTCTTCGCGGCCATCAGCCCCCAGCGGGGCAGCGGGGAGGAGGCCAGCCGCTTGAGCACGCCGTAGCGGCGCTCGAAGCCGGTCGCGATGGCCTGCCCGGTGAACGCCGTGGACATTACGGCGAGGGCGAGGACGCCGGGCGCGAGGAAGTCCACGGCCTCGCCCTTGCCGGTGTCCACGATGTCCACGGAGCTGAACAGCACCAGCAGCAGGGTGGGGATCACGACGGTCAGCAGCAGTTGCTCGCCGTTGCGCAGCAGCATCCGCGTCTCCAGCGCCGCCTGCGCCGCGATCATGCGGGGCAGGGGCGCCGCGCCCGGCTTGGGGGTGTAGGTACCCGACGCGGTGGTCATGAACGCAGCTCCTTGCCCGTGATCTCCAGGCTGTGTCCTTCCGGGGAGCGACCCCCGGGCTCCCGGCCGGTCTCTGTGCGGGACGCGGTCATGAACGCAGCTCCTTGCCCGTGATCTCCAGAAAGACGTCCTCGAGGGTGTGCTGCTCCACCGAGATCCGGTCCGGCATCACCCCGTGCTGGGCGCACCACGAGGTCACCGTGGCCAGCAGTTGCGGGTTGACCTTGCCGGCGACCCGGTAGGCGCCCGGGGTCAGCTCGGCGGCCGTGCAGTCGGCGGGCAGCGCCTTGAGCAGCGAGGCCACGTCGAGGCCGGGGCGGCCGGTGAAGCGCAGGGTGTTCTCGGCGCCGCCCTTGCACAGCTCCTCCGGGGAGCCCTGGGCGATGACCCGGCCGCCGTCGATGATCGCCACGTCGTCGGCGAGCTGCTCGGCCTCTTCCATGTAGTGGGTGGTGAGGATCACCGAGACACCGTCGGCGCGCAGGTCCCGCACCAGGTCCCAGGTGGCCCGGCGGGCCTGCGGGTCGAGGCCCGCGGTCGGCTCGTCCAGGAACACCAGCTCCGGGCGCCCGACCACGGCCATGGCGAGCGCGAGCCGCTGCTGCTGGCCGCCGGACAGCCGCCGGTAGGAGGTCCGGCCGCAGGAGCCGAGCCCGAGGCGCTCGATCAGCGCGTCCACGTCCAGCGGGTGCGCGTGCAGCTTGGCGACGTGCCGCAGCATCTCGTCGGCCCGGGCACCGGAGTACACGCCGCCGGACTGGAGCATCACGCCGATCCGGGGACGCAGCTCGGCGGACTGCCGTACCGGGTCGAGGCCCAGGACGCGCACCGTGCCCGAATCGGGCTTCCGGTACCCCTCGCAGGTCTCGACCGTGGTCGTCTTGCCCGCCCCGTTGGGGCCGAGTACGGCGGTCACTCCCGCCCGGGCCACCAGGTCCAGCCCGTCCACCGCGGTCTTCGTGCCGTACCGCTTCATCAAGGCCTGGACCTGGACCACGGGCTCACTTCGCATGAACCCAGAGTCTAGGGACGCCGCCGGGCGTTCAGACGTGGGGGTGCTGGAACTCCTCCTCACGGGGCCGGTGCACCCGCAGCCACCGCCGCGCGTAGGCCACCGCGTCCGCCACCGGGAACAGACGCGCGTCGGCCGCGCCCACCCTGCCGCGGACGACGGGCCGGTCCCGTTCGAAGTCGTGGCCCAGTTCGTCGAAGCGGTCCGAGGTGATCGACACCTCCGTCACCGTCTCCCAGCCGCCGCCCGGGGCCGGCCGGCCGACGTTCACCAGCGGCGACGGTATGCGGTATTCGGCCAGGTGGAAGCTGGTGCAGGCGTCGTAGCCCGCACCGAGCAGCAGCACCCGGGCGCCGAGCCGCTCCAGCCGGGCCAGCGGGCTTCGCTCGCCGAGCCGGCAGTCGCGGGAGTGCCCGTCGAGGACGTCGGCCGCGCGCGGGCCGAGGGCCGCGAACGAGGTCTGCGGATGCGCGCTGCGCCGGGCGCCCGGCCAGGTCCGCACGGTCTCCGGTATCACGCCGACCCCGCGCGAGGGAGTGGTCGCGGGATCGTACGGGGGCATGGTGGCGCGGATGCGGTCCCACCACTCCTCGGGTACCGGAGGGCTCCTCCACACCGCCGGGTCGGACTGGTCGCCGGACTGGGTGGGGACGACGAGCGTGCCGGACGGGCCGAGCGCGTCGAGGAGTGCCTGGACGACGGCGACGGCGCCCCCGTTCACCCAGCCGAGGGAACTCAGCGAGGAGTGCGCCAGCAGGGTCTCGCCGCTCTCGACACCCAGTCGGCGCAACTCCGCGGCCAGGCTGTCCCGGGTGACGAGAGGGCCGGTCGGAGGGGGTGTGGACATGGTCCCGGAGTCTCCCGGACCAGGGTGCGCTGCGCCAGTGAATTGCCTGGCCGGGGCGGCCGGAACGATCGATCAGAAGATCGTTTCCGCAGGTCGGATTAGGTATGCCTAAGTGACGCAGGGCACCGGAGGGTGATTCGGACGGCGCTTGTCAGTCTCCGAGGAATTACGCAACAATGGCGTTGTGAAAAACGTCGGCGAGGCTCGGGAGACCCCGGTGGGGACCCCCCAGGACGAGCTCGCGACCGGGGAGCGCTCGACGCGCAACCGGGTCGCGCGGTCCATCCTGGACCACGGCCCGTCGACCGTCGCCGAGCTGGCCGGGCGCCTGGGTCTGACCCAGGCCGCCGTACGCCGCCACCTGGACGCGCTCGTCGCCGACGACGTCGTGGAGGCCCGGGAGCAGCGGGTGTACGGCGCGCGCACGCGCGGCAGGCCCGCCAAGGTGTTCGCGCTCACCGACTGCGGCCGGGACGCCTTCGACCAGTCGTACGACAAGCTCGCCGCGGACGCGCTCCGCTGGATCGCCGAGCGGGAGGGCGGCCCGGAGGCGGTCGCCGCCTTCGCCCGGGCCCGGTTCGCCGCCCAGGCGAGGGCCTACCGCGAGGCGATCGAGAGTGTCGGCCCCGAGCTGCGCGCCGAGGCACTGGCGAAGGCCCTGAGCGCGGACGGGTACGCTGCTGCGGCGCGCAGCGCGCCCCTCCCGCAGCAGGGTGAGCAGCTCTGCCAGCACCACTGCCCGGTCGCCCACGTGGCGGAGCAGTACCCGCAGCTTTGCGAGGCGGAGACGGAGATCTTCGCCGAGCTCCTGGGTACCCATGTGCAGCGGCTGGCGACCATCGCGCACGGCGACGGCGTCTGCACGACGTTCATCCCCAAGATTTCGAAGTCCGATCACCAGAGCGACCAAGCATCTGCAAGCACGGCCGGGAGGAACCCCGCATGACTCTCCCCACGGAGACTGCCCACCCCGAACTCGAGGGCCTGGGCAACTACGAATACGGCTGGGCCGACTCCGACGTCGCCGGTGCCTCTGCCAGGCGCGGTCTCAACGATGACGTCGTCCGCGACATCTCGGACAAGAAGTCCGAGCCGGAGTGGATGACGAAGCTGCGCCTCAAGGGTCTGAAGCTCTTCGAGAAGAAGCCCATGCCGAACTGGGGCTCGGACCTGTCGGGCATCGACTTCGACAACATCAAGTACTTCGTGCGCTCCACGGAGAAGCAGGCGGAGTCCTGGGAGGACCTGCCCGAGGACATCAAGAACACCTACGACAAGCTGGGCATCCCGGAGGCCGAGAAGCAGCGCCTCGTCGCCGGTGTCGCCGCCCAGTACGAGTCGGAGGTCGTCTACCACCAGATCCGCGAGGACCTGGAGGAGCAGGGTGTCATCTTCCTCGACACCGACACCGCCCTGAAGGAGCACCCGGAGCTCTTCAAGGAGTACTTCGGAACGGTCATCCCGGCCGGCGACAACAAGTTCGCCTCGCTGAACACCGCCGTGTGGTCCGGCGGCTCCTTCATCTACGTGCCGAAGGGCGTGCACGTCGAGATCCCGCTCCAGGCCTACTTCCGTATCAACACGGAGAACATGGGCCAGTTCGAGCGGACCCTGATCATCGTCGACGAGGGTGCCTACGTGCACTACGTCGAGGGCTGCACCGCCCCGATCTACAAGTCGGACTCGCTGCACAGCGCGGTCGTCGAGATCATCGTCAAGAAGAACGCCCGCTGCCGTTACACGACCATCCAGAACTGGTCGAACAACGTCTACAACCTGGTCACCAAGCGCGCCGTCGCCTACGAGGGCGCGACCATGGAGTGGATCGACGGCAACATCGGCTCCAAGGTGACGATGAAGTACCCGGCCGTCTACCTGATGGGCGAGCACGCCAAGGGCGAGACCCTGTCCATCGCCTTCGCGGGCGAGGGCCAGCACCAGGACGCCGGTTCCAAGATGGTCCACATGGCGCCGAACACCTCGTCCAACATCGTCTCCAAGTCGGTGGCGCGTGGCGGCGGCCGCACCTCGTACCGCGGCCTGGTCGAGATCGGCGAGGGCGCCGCGGGCTCCAAGTCCAACGTGCTCTGCGACGCGCTGCTGGTCGACACCGTCTCCCGCTCCGACACGTACCCCTACGTGGACGTCCGCGAGGACGACGTCTCCATGGGCCACGAGGCGACCGTCTCCAAGGTCTCCGAGGACCAGCTCTTCTACCTGATGAGCCGCGGTCTGTCCGAGTTCGAGGCGATGGCGATGATCGTGCGCGGCTTCGTCGAGCCGATCGCCAAGGAACTCCCCATGGAATACGCCCTCGAGCTCAACCGGCTGATCGAGCTGCAGATGGAAGGCGCGGTCGGCTGAGACCCGCCCCGGACAGCAGCCAGCAATTTCTGACGCAGGAAGAGAGCAGACCGACAGCCATGGCTGAGGCTCAGAACATCCCCGTGGGCTCGACCACCGCGGGCCAGATCGCGGTGGCCGCCGAGTCGACCGTCGCCACGCGCATGAGCGTGCCCCCGTCCTTCGACGTGGCGGACTTCCCGGTCCCGCACGGCCGCGAGGAGGAATGGCGGTTCACGCCGCTGGAGCGCCTGCGCGGCCTGCACGACGGCACCGCCGTCGCGACCGGCGCGGGCGTGAAGGTCGCCGTCGAGGCCCCCGACGGCGTGACCGTCGAGACCGTCGGCCGTGACGACGCCCGGATCGGCCGGGCCGGCACCCCGGTGGACCGGGTCGCCGCCCAGGCGTACTCGGCGTTCGAGCAGGCCGGCGTGGTCACCGTCCCCAAGGAGACGGTGCTCACCGAGCCGATCCGCATCGCCGTGCACGGCGAGGGCGGGGTCGCCTTCGGCCACCAGGTCATCGAGCTGGGCGCCTTCGCCGAGGCCGTCGTCGTCATCGACCACACCGGTGACGCGGTCCTCGCCGCGAACGTCGACTATGTCCTGGGCGACGGTGCCAAGCTGACCGTCGTCTCCGTCCAGGACTGGGACGAGAAGGCCGTCCACGTGGCCCAGCACAACGCGCTGATCGGCCGGGACGCCTCCTTCAAGTCCGTTGTCGTCACCTTCGGCGGCGACGTGGTCCGGCTGCACCCGCGCCTGGAGTACGCCGGCCCCGGCGGCGAGGCCGAGCTGTTCGGCCTGTACTTCACCGACTCCGGGCAGCACCAGGAGCACCGCCTGCTGGTCACCCACAACACCCCGCACTGCAAGTCCAACGTCGTCTACAAGGGCGCGCTCCAGGGCGACGACGCGCACGCGGTCTGGATCGGCGACGTGCTCATCGAGGCCGCCGCCGAGGGCACGGACACCTACGAGATGAACCGCAACCTCGTCCTCACGGACGGCGCGCGCGTCGACTCGGTGCCGAACCTGGAGATCGAGACCGGCGAGATCGTCGGCGCCGGCCACGCCTCCGCCACCGGCCGCTTCGACGACGAGCAGCTCTTCTACCTGATGGCCCGCGGCATCCCCGAGCAGGACGCCCGCCGCCTGGTGGTCCGCGGCTTCTTCGCCGAGCTGGTCCAGCAGATCGGTGTCGCCGACATCGAGGAGCGCCTGCTCGCCAAGATCGAGGAGGAGCTGGAGGCCTCGGTCGCATGACGTCCTTCGTACGCGCCTGCGGGCTGAGCGAGCTGGAGGAGGGCACCCCGAAGCGGGTGGAACTCGACGGCACGCCGGTCTCGGTCGTGAAGACCGAGGGCGAGGTGTTCGCCATCCACGACATCTGCTCCCACGCGAACGTCTCCCTCTCCGAGGGCGAGGTGGAGGACTGCCAGATCGAGTGCTGGCTGCACGGCTCCGCCTTCGACCTGCGTACCGGCAAGCCGTCCGGCCTCCCCGCGACGCGCCCCGTTCCCGTATACCCCGTAAAGATCGAAGGGGACGACGTTCTCGTCTCCCTCACCCAGGAGTCCTGAGGCACCCATGGCAACGCTTGAAATCCGAGACCTGCACGTCACCGTCGAGGCCGACAACGCCACGAAGGAGATCCTCAAGGGTGTCGACCTGACCGTGAAGCAGGGCGAGACGCACGCCATCATGGGCCCCAACGGCTCGGGCAAGTCGACCCTCGCCTACTCGCTCGCGGGTCACCCGAAGTACACGATCACCAGCGGCACCGTGCTGCTCGACGGCGAGGACGTCCTGGAGATGTCCGTCGACGAGCGCGCCCGCGCGGGCCTGTTCCTGGCGATGCAGTACCCGGTCGAGGTCCCCGGCGTCTCGGTCTCCAACTTCCTGCGCACCTCCGCCACCGCCGTCCGCGGCGAGGCCCCGAAGCTGCGCACCTGGGTGAAGGAGGTCAAGGAGGCCATGGAGCGCCTCAACATGGACCCGTCCTTCGCCGAGCGCAACGTCAACGAGGGCTTCTCCGGCGGTGAGAAGAAGCGGCACGAGATCCTCCAGCTCGAGCTGCTCAAGCCGAAGGTCGCGATCCTCGACGAGACGGACTCCGGTCTGGACGTCGACGCCCTTCGCATCGTCTCCGAGGGCGTCAACCGGGTCCGTGAGACCGGCGAGGTCGGCACCCTGCTGATCACGCACTACACGCGCATCCTGCGCTACATCAAGCCCGACTTCGTCCACGTCTTCTCCGCCGGCCGGATCGTGGAGTCCGGCGGCGCCGAGCTCGCCGACAAGCTGGAGGAAGAGGGCTACGAGGCTTACACGAAGGGTGGCGCATCCGCGTGACGCAACTGCCGGGCCTCCTCGACACCGAGGCGATCCGCAAGGACTTCCCCGTCCTGGACCGAGTGGTCCACGACGGCCGGAAGCTCGTGTACCTGGACAACGCGGCGACCTCGCAGAAGCCGCGTCAGGTGCTGGACGCCCTGAGCGAGTACTACGAGCGCTACAACGCCAACGTCCACCGCGGTGTGCATGTGCTCGCCGAGGAGGCCACGGCGCTGTACGAGGGCGCGCGCGACAAGGTCGCCGAGTTCATCAACGCGCCCAGCCGCGACGAGGTGATCTTCACCAAGAACGCCTCCGAGTCGCTGAACCTCGTGGCCAACATGCTGGGCTGGGCCGACGAGCCCTACCGCGTGGACCACGAGACCGAGATCGTCATCACGGAGATGGAGCACCATTCCAACATCGTGCCGTGGCAGCTGCTGGCGCAGCGCACGGGCGCGAAGCTGAAGTGGTTCGGCCTCACCGACGACGGCCGGCTCGACCTGTCCAACATCGACGAGGTCATCACCGAGAAGACGAAGATCGTCTCCTTCGTGCTGGTGTCCAACATCCTGGGCACGGTCAACCCGGTCGAGGCGATAGTCCGCCGCGCCCAGGAGGTCGGGGCGCTGGTGTGCATCGACGCCTCGCAGGCGGCGCCGCACATGCCGCTGGACGTCCAGGCCCTCCAGGCCGACTTCGTGGCCTTCACCGGCCACAAGATGTGCGGCCCCACCGGTATCGGTGTGCTGTGGGGACGCCAGGAGCTGCTGGAGGACCTGCCCCCGTTCCTCGGCGGCGGCGAGATGATCGAGACGGTGTCGATGCACTCCTCGACGTACGCCCCGGCGCCGCACAAGTTCGAGGCGGGCACGCCGCCGATCGCCCAGGCGGTCGGTCTCGGCGCGGCGATCGACTACCTGAACGCCATCGGCATGGACAAGGTCCTCGCGCACGAGCACGCGCTCACCGAGTACGCGGTGAAGAGGCTCGCCGAGGTACCTGACCTGCGGATCATCGGCCCGACCACGGCCGAGGACCGAGGGGCCGCGATCTCGTTCACGCTGGGCGACATCCACCCGCACGACGTGGGCCAGGTTCTCGACGAGCAGGGCATCGCGGTGCGTGTGGGTCACCACTGCGCGCGACCCGTCTGCCTGCGCTACGGAATTCCCGCGACCACGCGAGCGTCGTTCTATCTGTACTCCACGCCGGCGGAGATCGACGCTCTGGTCGACGGCCTGGAGCACGTACGGAACTTCTTCGGATGAGGGGCTGACGCGTGAAGCTGGACTCGATGTACCAGGAAGTCATCCTGGACCACTACAAGAACCCGCACGGGCGGGGCTTGCGGGACGGCGACGCCGAGGTGCACCACGTGAACCCCACGTGCGGCGACGAGATCACCCTCCGAGTGAAGTACGACGGCACGACGATCGAGGACGTCAGCTACGAGGGCCAGGGCTGTTCCATCAGCCAGGCCTCCGCATCCGTGCTCAACGAGCTGCTGGTCGGCAAGGACCTGGCCGACGCGCAGAAGATCCAGGAGACCTTCCTGGAGCTGATGCAGTCCAAGGGCAGGATCGAGCCGGACGACGCGATGGAGGAGGTGCTGGAGGACGCGGTCGCCTTCGCCGGTGTCTCCAAGTACCCCGCCCGGGTCAAGTGCGCCCTCCTGAGCTGGATGGCGTGGAAGGACGCGACGGCCCAGGCGCTGGACGGCGCCGACGCCGAAAGGAAGACGGCATGAGCGACACCGTGGAGATGAAGCCCGCCTCCGAGGAGGAGCTTCGCGAGGCCCTGATGGACGTCGTCGACCCCGAGCTGGGCATCGACGTCGTCAACCTGGGCCTGATCTACGGCATCCACGTCGACGACGCGAACATCGCGACCGTCGACATGACCCTGACGTCCGCGGCCTGCCCGCTGACGGACGTCATCGAGGACCAGGCCAAGTCCGCCACGGACGGTCTGGTCAACGAGTTGCGCATCAACTGGGTGTGGATGCCGCCGTGGGGCCCCGACAAGATCACGGACGACGGCCGCGAGCAGCTCCGGGCGCTCGGGTTCAACGTCTGACACAGCGCCTCACGAAGGGGGCCGCGGTCATGTGCCGCGGCCCCCTTGCGTATGCGCACGGCCCGGAGGCGCGTCGATGTGTACGCTCGTACACATGGGATACCTGTGGCTCGCCGGTGCCATCGCCGCCGAGGTGGTCGCCACCACGGCGATGAAGTACAGCGAGGGCTTCAGCAGGCTCGTGCCCTCCGTCGTGACGGCCCTCGGCTATGTCGTCGCCTTCACCCTGCTCGCCCGGACCCTGCGGACCGTGTCCATCGGCACGGCGTACGCGATCTGGTCCGGCGCCGGGACGGCGACGATCGCGGTCATCGGCCTGACGCTGTTCGGGGAGGGACTGAGCGCCGCCAAGATCGCCGGGATACTCCTGATCGTCGGGGGAGTGGTGGTCCTGAACCTGGGCGGTGCGCACTGATGCCCCGCCGTTACGACCCCGGCCGGCGGCAGCGGATCATCGACGCCGCGCTCCGGGTCGTGGGGGAGAAGGGCATCGCCGGCCTCAGCCACCGCTCGGTGGCCGCCGAGGCGGACGTCCCGCTCGGCTCCACGACGTACCACTTCGCGACCCTGGACGACCTGCTGGCGGCCGCTCTGGAGCAGGCCGGCGAAGGGTTCGGCGACGTGCTCGACGCCGACGGCGTCCTCGCGGACCCGGACGCCGACCTCGCGGCGGGACTCGCCCGTGTGCTCGGTGAGTGGCTGGGCGGCGACCGGCCGGGGGCGGAGCTGGAGTACGAGCTGTACCTCGCCGCGCTGAGGCGCCCCGCCCTGCGTCCCGTCGCCGCACGCTGGACGCGCCGGACGGCCGCGCGGCTGGCCGAGCGGGCCGATACGGAGACGGCCCGGGCGCTGCTGGCGCTGATGGACGGCATCTGCCTCCAGGTCCTGCTCACCGGCGGTTCCTACGACGAGGGGTACGCGCGCGCCTCGCTGGCCCGGCTGATCCGCTGAGGCGGCGCCCGGCACGTGAGACGCGGTTCGCTCCGGCGCCCCCGGCCACGTTAGGTTTTCCCACATGACCGACACGACTGCTTCCCGCACCACCGGTGCCGTGGCCGCCGGCCTCGCCACCATCGCCTCCGACGGCACCGTTCTCGACACCTGGTTCCCGGCCCCCGAGCTGGTCGCGGACCCCGGCCCGGCCGGCACCGAGCGGCTGTCCGCCGAGCGGGCCGCGGAGCTGCTCGGCGGCGGTGCGACCGCGGCGACCGGCCCGGACGCCCGCCGGGGCGTCGAGGTGGTCGCGGTCCGCACGGTCATCGCCTCGCTGGACGAGAAGCCGATCGACGCGCACGACGTCTACCTGCGCCTGCACCTGCTCTCGCACCGCCTGGTCAAGCCGCACGGCCAGAACCTGGACGGCATCTTCGGTCACCTCGCCAACGTCGCCTGGACCTCGCTCGGCCCGGTCGCCGTGGACGACATCGAGAAGGTGCGGCTGAACGCCCGCGCCGAGGGCCTGCACCTCCAGGTCACCTCGATCGACAAGTTCCCGCGCATGACGGACTACGTCGCCCCGAAGGGCGTGCGCATCGCCGACGCCGACCGGGTCCGCCTCGGCGCCCACCTCTCCGCGGGCACCACGGTGATGCACGAGGGCTTCGTCAACTTCAACGCCGGCACGCTCGGCACCTCCATGGTCGAGGGCCGCATCTCCGCGGGCGTCGTGGTCGGCGACGGCTCCGACATCGGCGGCGGCGCCTCCACCATGGGCACGCTGTCCGGCGGCGGCAACGTGATCATCGCCATCGGCGAGCGCTGTCTGGTCGGCGCCGAGGCGGGCGTCGGCATCGCGCTCGGCGACGAGTGCGTGGTCGAGGCCGGCCTGTACGTCACCGCGGGCACCCGCGTCACCATGCCCGACGGCCAGATCGTCAAGGCCCGCGAACTCAACGGCGCCTCCAACATCCTCTTCCGCCGCAACTCGGTCACCGGCGCGGTCGAGGCCCGCCCGAACAACGCGGTCTGGGGCGGCCTGAACGACATCCTGCACAGCCACAACTGAGCAACGGCGGCCGCGAGGTGCGGCCGTCTGATCGACCATTGCTGCGAACTTCCACCGAGCTGGCGGAAGTTGTGGACGCCGGTCATCGCCGAGCGCCCTTCCACGGCCCGAGGACGGCCCGGGAGGGCGCTCGTGCGTGGACACCGCTGCCGGCGGTCTTCCTCGGGCCGATCAGCGGGGAAGGCCCATGGACCGGGAGACCAGGGTGTCGAAGGCGCGGTCGGGCAGGAGGCGCCGTAGGCCGATGAGGGGGCGGGCGCTGAAGCCGGTGGCGTAGCGGGTCTTGGGCCGGCGTGCCGTGACGGCCTTGCCGATGGCGTCGGCGATGACGGTGGGCGGGGACATGCGCCTGGTCATGCTCTCGGAGCGCATGGAGGCGGCTACGGCCTCGGCCTGGTCGGAGTAGGCACCCGTGGCGGAATACTTCTCCAGCTGGTCGGCGGCGATGCCGGCCCACTCGGTGCGGATGCCGCCGGGTTCGATGACGACGACGTCTACACCGAAGGGCTTGACCTCGACCCGCAGGCAGTCACTGAGGGCTTCGAGGGCGAACTTGGTGCCGTGGTACCAGCCGCCGAGAGGGGTGTGGATCTTCCCGCCCATCGACGTGACGTTGACGACCGTCCCGCTGCGCTGGGCACGCATGTGAGGCAGGGCGATCTGGATCAGGCGGACGGCGCCGAAGACGTTGACGTCGAACTGGCGGCGGGCCTCGTCCTGCGAGACGTCCTCCAGGGCGCCGTAGGAGCCGTATCCGGCGTTGTTGACCAGGACGTCGATGCGGCCGGTCTCGGAGATGACCCGGTCGACCCCGCTGCGCACGGAGTCGTCGTCGGTGACGTCCATCGCCAGCGGGCGCACGCCGCGTTCGGCGAGCTTTCGCAGGCGGTCGGTGCGGCGGGCTGCTCCGTAGACGGTGTAGCCGAGGCTGATCAGCTTGAGGGCGGTCGCTTCGCCGATGCCGGAGGAGGCTCCGGTCACCAGGGCGGTCTTGGTGGTCATGGGGGTCCTCATGAGTAGACGGACTGTGGTTTGTCGGTACCGGCCGGTCGGAGCCCGAACCGGGCCTTGACGCCGCCGATGAAGGTGGCGTCGTCGGAGGCGGCACGATGGGCGATCGGCTCGATGAAGGGGCCCGCGAGGTAGCGCGGCCGGTCGGTGCCGTCGGTGGCCGCGCACCGCTGCGGTGGTTGACGGGTTCCACGCTAGGCGGACAAACCCGACGAAGAACTAGCCGATGACGCCCATCTTCTTGCCGTTCACGCCACCGAGAGATGGCGTCTTCTGCATGCCGAATGGCGCACACGGCCCTCCTGCTTCCGCATGCAGACAACTACCCTCAAGAGGTGACAGCAGAGCGGTTCACCCTGGACCCGGGTACCCGGGCGCTCCTGCACGACCTCGACATCTCCGTCGCCCGAGTGCTGCGGCGGGCGCAGCTTCCGGCCGGCGTCTTCGCGCACGGTCCGGTCACGATGACGACCGAGGAGTACTACCGGTTCTGGGACGCGCTGGACGCCGAGGCGGCGGATCCCGACCTCGCGGTGAGGATCGGCCGCGCGCTGTCCGTCGAGGCGTTCAACCCGCCGATCTTCGCGGCGCTGTGCAGCGCCGATCTGCGTACCGCGGCTGAGCGCATCGCCGCGTTCAAACCGCTCATCGGACCGGTGAAACTCGGCGTCACCGTCGACCGCGCCGGGCTGACGATCGCGGTCCACTGGCCCGGCGGGCCGACGCCACCCTCACCGCTGGTCGCCACCGAACTCGCGTTCTGGGCGGCACTGGCACGCATCGGCACGCGGCGCGAGGTGAACCCGACCCGCGTCGCCATGCGCCGGGCTCCGCAGCCTTCACCTGCGACGACCTCCTATTTCGGCACGCGGATCCGCGAAGGGAAGGCTGACGCCGTCACCTTCTCCGCCGAGGACGCCGCGCTGCCGTTCCTCACCGAGGACGAGTCCATGTGGGACTTCTTCGCACCGGAACTGCGCCGCCGCCTGTCCGGGCTCGAAGCGTCCGCCACCACGGCAGATCGGGTGCGTGCCGCACTCCATGAGCGTCTGCCCGCCGGTGAGAGCTCGATCAACGCCATCGCCGGCCAGCTCATGCTCAGTCCCCGCACGCTCCAGCGACAGCTCCAAGCGGAAGACACCAGCTACCAGGCCGTCCTCAGCGACACCAGGGAGAAGCTCGCCCGCCGCTATCTGGCGGACCGGTCCCTCCCCACCTCCCAAGTCGCCTACCTCCTCGCCTACGACGACACCAACTCCTTCTACCGGGCCTTCCGCCGCTGGACCGGACTCACCCCGGAAGCCGCACGCACCGGCGGCCACCTCACCCACGCATGATCGGTGGAGCGACGCTCACCCCCCGGGGTCGCCGGGTCTGCAGGCCGGTCGCATGCTGGTCGAGCCGAAAGATGACCGTGCGCTCGGCGGGCCGGGCGGGCACCAGTTCGCGCATATGCCAACCGGTGCTGCCCTGCGGGCAGGCCCGAAGCCCCGCCGCTGGTCAGCCGATGAAGATGCTGTGCGTTCCGGGCACCTGCACTGCCAGCCCGGGAGGGATGACCTGGACGACCCCGCCCGCGCAGCCCGGAACGTTGTGGACCAGGGCGGGTGTGTCCGTGAAGTTGAGGACGGTCGACAGTCGGGCTATCTCGAAGCAGCCTCTCGGGTCGTCGTGGCGGACTCCGTCGATCGCGAGGAACCCGTTCGCGGAGAAGGCCGAGCCCGGAACGGCGAGCGCGAGCACTCCGGCGGCGGCGAGTGTGGTGAGTGTCGAGCCGATGCGACGCATGACGAACCTCCCGATTCGGCAGGCCAGGCGCGTCCCGGCCCTGCAACCGACCGTACGGAAGTGTGCACGCACTGCATCCGGACGTCCCCCATGTGGGCGACTGGGGCGATCGGGGCAGCGCTGACCGCGAGACCTGTCTTTCCCCTCTGCGGCGACGGAGCGTCCTCCTGCGGCCCCAGCAGGGCGGCCCGGGAGGGCGTTCGTGCGTGAGCCCTTGCTCGGTCTATCGAATTTCGATAGATTCCCATCGCAACTCGATGGGAGGACGGGCCGTGGGAAAGCTGACCGTGCGCGCGCTGCGCGCCGTGCTCGTGGTGGTGCTCGCCGGCACCGTGTTCGTACAGGCGGGGATGGTGTGGGCGCTGGTCGGCGGGAACGACCCCGAGGACGGATCGCTGCCGCTGACCCCGTTGCGCGTGATCACGATTCTGGGCATGGTGTCGGCGCAGGTCGCCCTGGTCTGCGTATGGCGGCTGGTGGCGATGGTGCGACGCGGAACCGTGTTCTCCCATGCCGCCTTCAGGTACGTGGACGGCGTGATCGGCTCCATCGTGGCGGCCGCCCTCCTGTGGTTCGCGGTCACGGCCCTCAACGCGCCGGGCCAGCGGGCCGATCCGGGGGTCACCGTCATCATGGGCGGGGTCGGCGTGGCCATCCTGGGCGTCGCGCTCATCGTGCTCGTGCTGCGGGCGCTGCTCGCCCAGGCCGTCGCACGCGACGATGAAGCGGCGCGGATGCGGGCCGAGTTGGACGAGGTGATCTGATGCCGATCGTCGTCGACATCGACGTGATGCTGGCCAGGCGGAAGATGTCCGTGGGCGAGCTGGCGGACCGTGTTGGCATCACGCCCGCCAACCTCGCGGTGCTCAAGAACGGCCGCGCCAGGGCGGTGCGCTTCGCGACGCTCGCCGCGCTCTGCGAGGTACTCGCCTGCCAGCCGGGCGACCTGCTCCGCTGGGAGGCCGAGGGCGCCGCGGGCGGATGACGTGTCCCGGGGCGGGCGTGAGAGCGCCGGGAGAGTGTCCGGCAATGTACGTCGTCCGCCCGAAGGGCCCTGAGCCGGACACCGGCCCGGCCCTCACCGCCCGGTCGTGAGCCCGCCGAGCGCGTTCGTGAGTGCCGCGAAGTCCTCCGCCCGCAGGCCGATCCGTGGGTCGACGTGGTGCAGCAGGGCGGGCGCGGGGTGGTGGGCCGTCACATGGGCGGTGTCCGCGGGCCCCTGCTCGTCGTCCACCCAGGCGAAGGGGCGGCCCGCCGCGTGCGCCACGATCGCCTCCGTCTTCCAGTGGACACCGTCCGGCCGCTCGGCGAACAGGCAGTGCCCGAAGTCGACGTACGGCAGCTCGGGCAGCCCGAGGACCGGCGCGATCCAGCGGTTGGCCTCCGCCATCCAGGTCGTCGCCCAGCACAGCTCGTACCCCAGTGCCAGCAGCGCCGGGCCGTGCGACGGGTTCAGCCACACACGCAGCGCGTGCCCGGGGCGGACGGAGGCCCTGATCGTCACATAGCCCTCGGGCCGGCGTTCCGGCTGGGCCGCGTACGGGTTGAGCGGTCCGTCGACATCCAGGAAGAGGAGCGGGCGGGTCACGTGGTCACCGTACGGCCGGGGCCCCGGGGAGGCGCGGTTCCTTTCCGGGCCCGGCGTCCGGCCCCGCCCGGAGCCGGTCAGGCCGCGACGAGATGGTCGTACAGTGCCCGCAGTCCGTCGGCCGTGTCGGGGGTGGCGGGCAGCAGGGGCGGGCGCACCGGGCCGGCGGGCAGGCCGAGCCGGCCGAGCAGGGCCTTGGCGGTGACCGTGCCGGGCAGGCCCGCGGCCATCATCGCCTCGATCAACGGCGTCACGCCCAGCTGGAGTTCGGTCGCGCGGGCCGTGTCGCCCGTGTCGAACGCGTCCAGGATGGCGGCGATCCGCCCCGGCACCGCGTTGGCGACCGTGCTCACGCAGCCGGCCGCGCCCACCGCGTACAGCGCGAGCACATGCTCGTCGCAGCCCGCGTAGTACGCCAGCTCCGTCCGCGCCAGCACCTTCTGGGTGCCGAGGAAGTCGTACGAGCAGTCCTTGACCGCGACGATCCGGGGGTGTTCGGCGAGCCGGATCATCGTCTCCGGTTCGATCCGGGTGCCGGTGCGGCCCGGGATGTCGTAGAGCATCACCGGCAGGCCGCTCGCGTCGGCGACCTGCCGGAAGTGCGCCTCCAGCGCCTCCTGGGGCGGCCTGCTGTAGTACGGCGTCACCACCAGCACGCCGTCGGCGCCCGCCTTCTCCACCGCGCGGGCACCCTCGGCCGTGTGCCGGGTGTCCGCCGTGCCGACGCCCGCCACCAGCGCGGCCCGGTCGCCGACCGCCTCCCGGACGGCCGTGATCAGCTCCGCCTTCTCCGCGTCCGTGGTGGTCGGCGACTCGCCCGTGGTGCCGTTCAGCACCAGCCCGTCGCAGCCCTCGGTCACCAGCCGGTCCGCCAGCCGCCGGGCCCCCTCCAGGTCGAGCGCGCCCGCCTCGGTGAACGGGGTGATCATCGCGCACAGGGTGCGGCCGAAGGGCTTGCGTCGGATCGTCATAGAGGTAGTCTCGGCATCCCGACGGTGAAGCTCTACTTAATTCCACTACGAAGTATTGGTTAGTAATGCTGATGAATCGGGGTGGTGGCCGAAGGTCCTGTGTCCAAGTCGGCCGACATGGGTCACTATGAGTCGGGACGGTCATTGACGTCGGTCATGGGAGGCACCATGAAGCTCGGCAAGGCACTGGCCACCGGAGTCGCCGAGGAGCGGCCCCTCGTCCACCGGGAGGAGCCGGAGCTCCCCGAGGAGATCACCCGCACCGCGCCGGCCGAGTCGGTCCGCGAAGAGGTACCGGCGGCCCGATGAGGCTGCGGCTCCCGGTGGAACGCCCGACGGAGCCGCCGACCGGATACAAGATCGCCCACCCGGTGCTGTCGCAGGACGGCGCCCGGGCCGGGTTCACCGGTGTGTCCCTGGGCGGCGCGCTGCCGTACGGCGTGCTCGACGACGCCTCCTGCGTCTACGGGCGCCGGCACCGCGCGCCCGCGCGCCTGTGCGACTGCGGCTTCCACTGCGTGCACGACCGCTCCGCCGCCGAGGCCATGCTGTGCACGGCCGAGCACCGGGAGGCGGTCCTGCTCGAAGTCTCCGTGCTCGGTGCCTACATCCGCTTCGAGCGCGGATTCCGGTACGCCCGGCAACGGGTGCGCACGGCGGCCGTGGGCCCGTGCGCCTGCGGGGCCGGCCCGGTCGCGCTCGCCGACGCCGGCTGGGGCAGACCCGGCTGGCAGGCCCTGGCACCCGCGTGCGCGGGCTGCGCGGGAGCACGTACGTCCGTCCCGCTCGCCGGATTCGCCCGGCTGGCCGGAGAGGGCCTGCGGGTGGTGGCGGCAGCCGCCGCACCGTCCGCCGGGTTGACGGCCGGCGGGGACATGGGCGTACCCGAACTCGTGGCCGAGGCGGCCCTGTTGCAGGCCCGGCTGGACTGGTTCCAGACGCAACTCGCCCGGCTCGGCTCACCCGGGACGGGGGGAGAGGGGAGAGGGTGACGGATCCGGGCCTGGGTACTCGGGGAGTTCCGTACGGAAGAGGAGGCGGAACACGTGACCGTGACCTCGCAGACACGGCCCTCTGTCAACGGGCACCCTTCCACGGGTGAGCTCGTCAGCCGGGCCACCGAACAGCTTTCCCGGCTCCTGCGGCAGGAGGTCGCCCTCGCCAAGGAGGAGCTCGCCGAGAAGGGGCGCCATGCCGGACGGGGCGGCGGACTGCTCGGTGCCGCGGGCGCCGTCGGTTACGTCGGCCTGATCACCCTGGCCGGCGCCGCCACCGCCGCGATCGCCCTCGCGCTGCCCGTGTGGGCGTCGGCGCTGATCGTCGCCGCGGTGTTCTTCGCCGTGGCGGGTCTGCTGGCCATGGCCGGCCGGGCCCAGTTGCGCCGCGCGACCCCGCCCAAACCCGAGGTGACGCTCGGCAGCGTCAAGGCGGACGTCGACGTGATCAGGGAAAGGGCACACCGATGAGCCACAAGAACCCGCACGGCTCGGGCGCCAAGGGCCCCGACGAACTGCGGCACCAGATAGAGCACACCCGCAGCCAGCTCGGCGAGACCGTCGAACAGCTCGTCGGCAAGGCCGATGTGAAGGGCCGGGCCAAGGCCCGCGCCGCCGACCTGAAGGACAAGGCCGGCGCCATGACCGTGCAGCTCCGCTCCACCGCCGCCCAGGCCGGGCACACCGTGCAGGAGCGGGCGGTCAGGACCGGGCACGCGATGCAGGAGCGGTCGAGCCACGCCCGCCACGCGGTGCAGGACCGGTCCGGCCACGCCCGGCACGCGGTGCAGGACCGGTCGGCCCCGGCCAGGCACGCCCTTCAGGAACGCGCCACGAGCGCCGGGCACGCCCTGCAGGAGCGGACCAGCACCGCCGGACACGCCCTGCAGGAGCAGGCCACCAGCGCCGGACACGCCCTGCGGGAACGGCGTGCGCGGCACGCCGGCGGCGGCCTCACGGAGTCCCTGCGCGGCGCCCTGGACGCCGGCAAGCGGCACCCGGGGCCCGTACTGGCCGCCGGCGCCCTCACCGCCGCCGCCGTCGCGGCGGTCATCGCCTGGCGCCGGCAGCACAGCCGCTGTTCCTGACCCGCTCCGGCCCGCCCGTCCCACCGGCGGGCAGGCACCGCTGACCGCCCTCGCACCGCTCGCTCCGTCCTCCTGGACGCGGAAGCCCGTCGGTGCGAGGGCGGTCGCGCGCCGGACATGACCGTGATCGGGGACCCCGGGGCGGCGGCCGCGATGCTTGGTGTCGACGAGCTGATCCACCCCGCGGTCCGATACGGACCGCCCCCGAGAGCCGAGCAGGAGCCCCGCCATGCCCGAGGAATTCGAGATCGTCCGCGAGTTCGAGGTCGACGCCCCGCCGGAGAAGGTCTGGGCGGCGATCACCACCGGTACCGGCGGCTATCTGTGGCCGATGGACCCGCCCGAGCCCCGGGAGGGCGGCCGCGGTCCCTTCGGAGCCACGGTCACCGCGTGGGACCCGCCCCACCGCTACACCAGCCGCAGCGAGGACGTGGGAACGTCCGGCCAGTCGCTGAACCGGCTCGACCACACCATCGAGCCCCGCGACGAGGGCCGCCGCGCCCGGGTGCGCTACGTCCACAGCGGCATCTTCACCGACGACTGGAACAACCAGTACGACACCGCGAGCAAGCACACCAACTTCTATCTGCACACACTGTGCGAGTACCTCACGCACTTCGCGCCCCGTCCGGTCGCCTTCGCCCAGGTGAACGGGCCCGCCGCCTCGGCGGCACCCAGGGCGCTCGCGGCCGTCGCCCGCGCCCTCGGACTCGCGGACGGCGCGGCCGCGGGCACGAAGGTCCGTGTCCAGGGGCCCGGCGGGCGGACCCTGGACGCCGTACTCGACTACCGGAACCCGTACTTCATCGGGCTGCGCACCGACAGCGCCCTCGTCCGCTTCTTCGGACGCGGCCACTGGGGCGCCCCGCTCGGCGTCAGCGTCCACGACTTCGCGCCCGGCGCCGACGGCCGGGCGAACGAAGCCGCCTGGCAGGACTGGCTGAACGGCGTGTTCGGCCAGTCCTGAACCGGGACACAGGCTACGGACGGAACCGCAGCACCTGCGGGTCGTGGTCGCTGATCTGGTCGTTGAACTCCGAGTTGATGTGCACGCTGTCGTACTCGAGGCCGCAGTCGCGCCGGATCGCCGGGCTCACCAGGATCTGGTCCAGGACCTGCTGGTTGCCCTGGTAGTCGTAGGTGTAACGCTCGCTCTTCGGCAGCGACTTGATCGCCGACCACAGCTCGCCGTCGCCCTCGAGGATTTGGGCGGTGCCGGAGAACTCGAAGTCGTTCATGTCGCCGAGCGCGATCACGTCGGCGTTCTTCTGCACCGACAGGATGTCCTTGACGAAGCCGTTCACCACGGTCGCCTGCGCGTGACGCTGGATCTCCGAGCTGCGCACCGGCGGCTGGTACTGGGACGTCAGGCCCTGGTCGCCGCCCTTGGAGTTCAGGTGGTTCGCGATCACGAACACCGTCTTGCCGCGGAAGACGAACTCGCCGGCCAGCGGCTTGCGGCTGTTCGCCCAGGCCGCGTCGGCCGGGGCGATCCGGCCCGGGGAGACCGTCAGCCGCGCCTTGCCCTGCGCCTTGGTGACGCCGACCGCGGTGGTGGAGTCGCCGCCCGTGCGGTCCGCGAAGGACACCCGCTCCGGGTTGAACAGGAAGGCCTGGCGGATGTTGCCGCCGGGCTCGCCGCCGTCCTGGTCGTTGACCGGGTCGATGGAACGCCAGTCGTACTTCGGGCCGCCGGCCGCGACGATCGCGTCGATCAGCTTGTTCACGGTCTGGCTCGCGTCCACCGTGCCGTCGTCCTTGGCGCCGTTGTTGTCCTGGATCTCCTCCAGGGACACGATGTCCGGCGACTGCAGGTTGTGCACGATCGCGGCGGCGTGCTGGTCGAAGGTGGCGTCCGACGGGTCGAGGTTCTCGACGTTGTACGTCGCCACCGCGAGCTCGCGTCCCGACTGCTTCTGCGTGGTCTCGCGCTGAAGGCCGCCGCTCTTCAGCGTGCCCAGCTCGCTCGCGACCAGGGTGTAGCCGCCGTACTGGTTGAAGTCCAGCGGGCCGGTGGTGCTGCCCTCCAGGCTGTCGCCGACGTTCGCCTTCGGGAAGTCGGCGGTCGAGCCCAGCGACTGGATCTGCAGCCGGCCGGTGTTCTGGGAGTCGTAGGAGCCGTAGACCGTGCCGCCGCGGCGGCTCGCGTGCTCGTGCGGCTTCACCGTGACCCACAGCTCGCTGTACGGGTCGGTCGCGGTGACCACCCGCGCGTCGGCGATCCGGACGCTCATGCCCTCAAGGGACTCGTAGTGGTCCAGGGCGTACTTCGACGGGTCCAGGGTGAGGCCGTTGACGGAACCGGCCGCGGCGGTGTCGCCGGCCGGGGCGTAGGCGTCCGGCACCGCGTCCTCGTCGACGACGACCGGGGCCGGGACGGCGTTGCCGGTGGAGACCGTGGTGACCGTGGGCTTGGTGATCTCCGTCAGCGACTGGTTGCCGGAGGAGGCGCCGCCCGGGACGTACTCGGAGACCGTGCCGGTCACCGTGACCGAGTCGCCGGCCGCGACCTTCGGTGCGGAGCTGGTGAAGACGAACACGCCTTCGCTGGTGGCCGGGTTGTCGTCCGGCGTGGCGTCCTGCAGCCAGAAGCCCTTGGAGGAGCCGTAGGTTCGGACGGCCGTGACGATGCCGGGAACGTCCGTCACCTTCTGCCCGGCGAACGGGGATATCCGGGTGGTGCCCTGGATGTCGTGGACGCGCACCGAGTCGGCGTGCGCGGGTGAGGTGAGGACGACGGCTGACGCCGCGCTGCAGACGGCGGCGACGGTGAGCGCGGCGAGGCGCGCGGAAGACCTGCTCGGCAAGGGATCCCTCCGGGGACGTGACTGGGCGCCGGGACGAGGGTGGAACGGCAGCGTGTGGGACTCGTGGCCCTCTGTGACACGCGTAGAGCCGAGTGAACAGTTGTCCCCCAACTTCTACGCGCGTCAATCTCCTGCCTGCGGCGGTGAGTTGTCAAGGTTTCGGCCATGTACGCAGCCCGGCGGGGAGATGAACCAGGCGGCATGGGTGGAAATCCGTCTAGGCTGAGCGGCTGAGCCCTTTCACGGTCCTAGGAGATTCAGCCGATGTCAGACAGCTCCCCCCTGCCGCCCGTGCGGCTGCGTCCCGAAGCGGAGCTGGCGCGCGCCGCGCTGTCCACACCGTTGCTCTCCCGCGCCGCCCGCCTCGCCCGCTGGGCCGGGCCCGGCACCCGGGTCGACGCCGGCGGCGGACTGGTCGAGGAGCAGCTTCCGGCCGCCGCCGAACTGCTCGGGCTGAGCGGGGACGACGCCGCCGCCCACGCCAGCGAGGCCTGGCGGGTGGCCGTGGACGCCGGTCTGGTCGCGGTCACCGACGAGGAGGCCGGAACCGTGGCGGCCGGGAAGGAACTGGCGCTGCTCACCGCCGGTTCCCCGCACGACGTGCTCACCGTGTGGCTCAGCGCCCTGGAGACGGTCGTCGCGGACGCGAGCGTGCCCGACCTGGACGGCCTGCTCGACGCCATGGACGAGGGCGGCGAGATCGATTTCGCGTCACTCGACTGGGACCCGGAGGCCGAGACGGAGTTCCTCGACGGCGTGCTCGGCACCCTCTACGCGCTGACCGTCACCGAGGGCGGCGCGGGTGACGCCCCGGTACCGCTGCCCGCCCTCGCCGCCTCGGTGATCGTCCCCGGCGACATGGGCGAGCCCACCAACGACGTCCTGGAGCAGGTCTCCGACGCGATGATGCGCCTCGACGACCAGTTCCGGATACTGGAACCGGTCGGACTCGTCGAGTACCAGCCGGTGGACGAGGCGCTGATGGCCGACGCCGACGAGGAACCCGCCGCGCCGGTGGACGACACCGACGTCTCCCGCTACGGCATGGTCCGGCTGACCCCGCTCGGCGCGTACGGGCTGCGGGCACGGCTGCTGGAGGCCGGCTTCGAGGCGCCCGCGGTCGGTGAACTCGCCGACAAGGGCGCGGACGCGCTGCTCGACGGCACCTTGCGCTTCGGCCAGTCCGCCGCCCGCGCCGAGACCGAGCAGTGGCTGGCCCGGCGCGAACCGCTCTCCTCGGCCCGCGAGTTGCTGGCGGCCGCACGCGGCGCCGACGCCGGGGCACCGCTGCGCCGGCTGCGCTGCCAGCAGGCGCTGTCCCTGGTCGGCGCGGAGGCCGAGCCGGCGCTGCGGGACGTCCTCGACGACCCCGAGCTGGGCGGGCTCGCCCGGGTCTGGCTGAGCGAACACGGCGCCTCGGGCGTGCCCGCGCCCTCCCAGGATCTGGTGTTCTGGCTGACCGTCGACACCCTGGCCGCGCAGCTCCAGGCCGAGGGGAACTCCGAGGAACTGCAGGCCCTGGTGGAGGGACTGGCCGAGCAGCACAGCGGGTTCTTCGCCGCGGCGTGGCGGGTGGACCACCCCGCGACCGCCGACGTGCTGGAGGCGATGGGGCGGCTGCACCCGGACAGGAAGGTGGCCAAGGAGGCGCGCAAGGCCGCCTTCAAGGCCCGCTCGCAGCACGGCGGCTGAGGAGCGGGCCGCGGCCGGGGGCTTTACCGGCCGTTGGGCAGTGCGTACGGATTCATGGAACAGGCACCCCTGTGGCAGCCCGGCGTTCAACTCCCGTTCAGCACCGGGCGGGAGCGTGAGCGCCGACCTCAGGACGCCACCCTCCACGGCACGCCCACTGTCACAGGAGACACCATGTCGCTCAGCCGCAGGGACTTCGCCAGAAAATCCGCGATCACCGGTGCCGGAGTCGCGCTCGCGGGCAGCGTCGGCGCCCTCGCCACCGCCCCGGGCGCCCTCGCCGCCACGGACACCGGCGGCGCGGACGGCGAGCCGGCGCGGGGCCACGGGCACCACGGCGTCGGCTACGGCCCCCTGCTCCCCGACCCCGACGGCATCCTCGCGCTGCCCGCCGGGTTCGAGTACCGGGTCATCACCTACAGCGGTAAGACCAAGCTGGAGTCGGGCGAGTTCACCCCGTCCAACCACGACGGCACCGCCGCCTTCGACGGCCCGCGCGGCACCACGCTCCTCGTCAACAACCACGAACTCGCCGGGGCCCGCGCCCAGTGGCCGCACCCGGTACCGCTCACCGAGGGCCTCGTCTACGACCCGGCTGCGGCCGGTGGCTGCACCGTCGTCGAGGTCCGGCGCGGCGGCGAGGTCGCCGAATGGGTGGGCATCGCCGGCACCGCCACCAACTGCGCGGGCGGCAGCACCCCGTGGGGCACCTGGCTCACCTGCGAGGAGACCGAGGACAAGGCCGGCAAGAACGGCTTCACCAAGGACCACGGCTACGTCTTCGAGGTCGACCCCGAGGACCGCCGGGCCAACCGCGACCCCAAGCCGGTCAAGGCCTTCGGCCGCTACGCCCACGAGGCGGTCGTCATCGACCCCAAGCGCGGGCACGCGTTCCTCACCGAGGACGCCTCCGGCCCCAACGGCCTGCTCTACCGCTGGACCCCGCCGGAGGGCTTCCGCCACGGCCGCGGCGAGCTGCGCACCCTCGCCGACGACGCCGGCGTCCTGCAGGCGTTCAAGTGCTTCGACTCCGGCGGCAAGTTCGTCGACGACCTCTCCCGCGCCACGAAGACCGGCACGGTCTACGGCGTCGACTGGGTCACCGTCCCGGACCGCGACGCCAAGCAGGTCTCCACCCGCAAGCAGTTCGGCGAGGGCCAGATCACCCGCGCCCGCAAGCTCGAGGGCATGTGGTGGGGCGACGGCGGCGCCTACATCGTCTCCTCCTACGCCCGTGCGGAGAGCCCCGTCCAGCACGACGGCCAGGTCTGGTTCTACGACCCCAAGCGCCGCACCCTGACGCTGAAGGTCCTCATCGGCGTCAACCCGGACCCGTCCGTCGACGGCGCCTTCGACGGCCCGGACAACATCACCGTCTCCCCGTACGGCGGCCTGGTCATCGCCGAGGACGGCGAGGGCGTGCAGCACCTGTTCGGCGCGACGGAGAGCGGCCGCACCTACCCCATCGCCCGCAACGAGCTGAACCAGGGCACCGCCGAGGAGCCCGAGTACAGCGAGTTCACCGGCGTCACCTTCTCGCCCGACGGCAGGACCCTGTACGCCAACATCCAGACGCCCGGCATCATGCTCGCCATCACGGGCCCGTGGAAGCGGCAGCAGCGCTGAACCGCGTCACCTCCTCCGGCTGAGCGGTGCCCTCAGGGGCGGCGGACGGCGGCGGGCGGGGCCATGATGGAGGCGTGCCCCGCCCCGAGACGCCCGGTCCCGCCGGGCGGCCCGGGCCGACCGCCGCCCCCGGGCGTCTTGCGTCGGCGCCCACGCCCCGGACCGCCGTCGCCTGGCTGCCTCCGGGCCCGCTGTGGCCGGCCGTCCAGCGGATCCGGGCCGAGCACGACCCGCAGATCCGCCGGTGGCCGCCCCATGTGAACCTGCTCTTCGGCTTCGTACCGGAGGAGGACTTCCCGGCGGCGCTCCCGCTGCTGGCCGCCGCGGCCGCGGACCGCGAGCCCTTCGGCATCCGGCTCGACGGGGTCCGCTTCTTCCGCCATCGCGCCTTCGCCACCGTGTGGCTCGACCCCGCGGCGGCCGGCCTCGCGCCCTGGACGGGGCTGCGGGAAGCGCTGGCGGAGCCGTTCCCGTACTGCGTGGACCGCTTCCCGTGCTTCACCCCGCACCTCTCGCTCGGCCGCACCCGTGCCCCGCGTGAGCTGGCGGCCGAGTGCGCCGCCCGGCTCGGTGTGCTGCAGGCGCGCGTGGCCGGGATCTGTGTGCTGTCCCGCCGCGGTGACGGTCCCATGCGCGTCCGCGCCACGATCACCCTGGGCACCGGCGCGATCCGCCGCCGGACCGGACCGGACCCGGCCGGCGCCGGGTACGAGCCGCCGGACCACTGCTGACCGTCCGGCGGGAAGCGCCCCCGGTACTGTTCGGGATCGGCCCACGGTTCGCGAGGAGTTCCTGGATGACGCAGGCCAGACCCATGCGCGCGGACGCCCGGCGCAACTACGAGCGGCTGCTGCGGGTGGCGGCGGAGGTCTTCGCCGAGCACGGGGAGAACGCCTCGCTCGACGACATCGCCAAGCGTGCCGGAGTCGGTTCCGGCACGCTGTACCGGCACTTCCCGAACCGCCGGGCGCTGCTGGAGGCCGCCTACGCCGACCGGATGGCGGCGCTCGCCGCCCGGGCCGACGAGCTGGCGCGGGGTCTGCCGCCGGGCGCGGCGCTGGTGGAGTGGCTGAACGAGCTGTGCGCCGGGACGATCCGGGTGCGCGGACTGAAGGCGCTGCTGGGTTCGGCCGTCATGGACGGCGGGGCGGCGCCGGTCCCGGTCTGCTGCGCCCCGGTCCGGGACGCGGTGGCCCGGCTGGTGGCGGCGGCCCGGGCCGAGGGCACCCTGCGAGCCGATGTCGAGCCGGTCGAACTGCTGCGGCTGGCGCACGGCGTGGCGACGGCCTCGGAGTTCGCGGACGGCCGGGGCGGGCAGATCCGCCGGTATCTGACCCTGCTGATGGAAGGCCTGCACGGGCAGCTGGGCCAACCGGCCGGCGGGCGCCCCGCGCGGGGGCGCCCCCGGCCGCCGTGACGGGCGGCGCCTACAGCGCCCTGGCTCCCGGGCCGACCATGTTCCGCACGGTGCGCGCCTTCACGAAGTCGCCCATCGCCGTCATCTCCCACTCGCCGGAGTACTGCCGGATGAGCTTGGCCATCATCACGCCGGTCTGCGGCTCGGCGCTGGTCAGGTCGAAGCGGACCAGTTCCTCGCCCGATGCCGCGTCCACCAGGCGGCAGTAGGCCTTGGCGACCTCGGTGAACTTCTGGCCGGAGAAGGAGTTGACCGTGAAGACCAGGCCGGTGACCTCCTGCGGGATCCTCCCGAGGTCGACCACGATCACCTCGTCGTCGCCGCCGCCCTCACCGGTGAGGTTGTCACCGGAGTGCTTGATCGCGCCGTTCAGGATCGACAGCTTGCCGAAGTAGCAGCTGTCGACCGGGTTGCGCTGCGGGCCGTAGGCGATGACCGAGGCGTCCAGGTCGATGTCCTTGCCGCGGTACGCGGGCTCCCAGCCGAGGCCCATCCGGACCAGCGAGAGCAGCGGGCGGCCGCCCTTGACCAGGGACACGGTCTGGTTCTTCTGGAGGCTGACCCGGCCCTTGTCCAGGTTGACCTTCCCGGTGCCGGGCGCCGGAGCCGCGGGGGCGGCGGGCGCGGGCGGCTCAGTGGCCGGTGCCTGCGTGGCGGGGGCCGGCGGGGCGGCGGGCCGCGGCGGGGCCACCGGTGCCGTGACCGGCGGCGCGGCGGGCGCGGCGGCGGGCTCCTCCACCGTCACGCCGAAGTCCGTGGCGATGCCGGCCAGCCCGTCGGCGTACCCCTGGCCGACGGCGCGGGCCTTCCACTGGCCGTTGCGGCGGTAGATCTCCATGACCACCAGCGCCGTCTCCGAGCCGAGCCGCGGGGGCGTGAAGGTCGCCAGGACCGAGCCGCCGGCGGCGTCCCGGACGGTGGCCGTCGGCTCGATGCCCTGGAAGGTCTGGCCCGCCGCGTCCGGGCTGGCGGTGACCACGATCTTCTCGATCTCCGGCGGTACGGCGGCGGTGTCGACCTCGATCGCGTCGGGCGCGGCACCGCCACCGGACCGGTACGTCACACCGGGGCCGCCGGGCTGGTTGTAGAAGATGAAGTCGTCGTCGGAGCGCACCTTGCCGTCGGCGGTGAGCAGCAGGCCCGATACGTCGAGCCGCACCGGGGCGGCGACGTCCACCGTCACGCGGGCGGCGGACAGGGGGATGTTCGAGCCGGGGGTCATAGCTGTCATGCCGGGTGAACGAACGGCACCGCTTTACCGTTCCCTTACCGACGGCGCGACCCCCGTTCGGCTCAGGGCACCACGACGATCTTCCGGCCGACACCCGCCGCGAACTGCTCCAGCGCCTCGGGGTAGCGCTCCAGCGGGATCCGGTCGCTGATGAACACCTCCGGGTCCAGCACGCCGTTCGCGAACAGCTCCGCCGCCCGCTCGAAGCTGTGCAGCACCGCCATGGAACCGGTGATGGTGATCTCCTGGTTGTAGATCCGGTACGGGTCGATGGTCACCCGGGTCGCGTAGTCGGCCACCCCGAACTGCAGGAACGTGCCGGCCTTCGCCACCCGGTCCAGACCGTCCTGGATGGCCGCCGCGTTGCCGGTCGCGTCGACCACCACGTCCCAGCCCCGCGGCCGGTCCAGCTCGTCAGCGTTCGCGGCCGACGCCGAGACGCCGAGGCTCCGCGCCGTCTCCAGCCGGGCCGGGTTCACGTCGACGACGTCCACGCTCGCCGCGCCGGTGCGCTTGGCCAGCTCCAGCATCATCAGGCCCATCGTTCCGGAGCCGTAGATCAGCACATGGGCGCCGAGGCGCGAGTTGAGCACGTCGTAGCCGCGCACCGCGCAGGACAGCGGCTCCACCAGGGCGGCGTCCTCGGTGCGCACGTGCTCGGGCAGCCTGACGCAGTTCGCCACCGGGGCCACCGCGTACCGCGCGGCGCCGCCGGCCGTGGTCACGCCGATCGCGGCCCACCGCTCGCACAGGTTGTTGTGGCCGGTGCGGCAGTGGCGGCACTCGTAGCAGTACAGGGACGGGTCCACGGCCACCCGGTCGCCGACCGCGACCTCCGTGACCTGGGTGCCGACGCCGACCACCTCGCCCGCGAACTCGTGCCCGGGGACGATGGGCAGCTTGGGCGCGAACTCGCCCTGAAGGATGTGCAGATCGGTGCCGCACAGGCCGCACGCGGCCACCTCCACGACGACCTCGCGGGGTCCGGGCGTGGGGTCGGGCACCTCGGTGACGACGGCGCGGCCCACGGACTCGATGACGGCGGCCTTCATTTCACGGCTCCCAACGACAGGCCCTGGACCAGCTTGTCCTGGGCGGCGAACCCCGCGGCGAGCACCGGCAGGGAGATGACGAGCGACGCGGCGCACACCTTGGCCAGGAACAGGCCCTGGCTGGTGATGAAGCCGGTCAGGAAGACGGGGGCGGTCTCGGCGGCCACGCCCGTCAGGACCCGGGCGAAGAGCAGTTCGTTCCAGCTGAAGATGAAGCAGATCAGGGCGGTCGCCGCGATGCCGGGCAGCGCGATCGGGGCCACCACGCGCGTGAGGACGGTCGGCAGCCGGGCCCCGTCCACGCGGGCCGCCTCGATCACCGCGACCGGCACCTCGGCGAGGAAGGACTGCATCATCCACACCGCGATCGGCAGGTTCATCGAGGTGTAGAGGACGACCAGCAGCCAGATGTTGTCGAGCATCCCGGCGTTCTTCGCGAACAGGTAGACCGGGAGCAGGCCCGCGACGGCCGGCAGCATCTTCGTGGAGAGGAAGAAGAACAGCACGTCCGTCCACTTGCGCACCGGCCTGATCGACAGCGCGTACGCCGCCGGCAGGGCGAGCAGCAGCACGCAGAGGGTCGAGACCACCGAGGCCACCGTGGAGTTGATCAGCGCCGGCCAGGGACTCGCCCCGCCGCCGGTGCCGAAGAACTCGCGGTAGCCGTCCAGGGTGAGGGAGGCGGCGAAGGAGGGCGGGTTGGTCGCCGCGTCCGCCTCGGAGTGGAAGGACGTCAGAGCCATCCAGGCGATGGGCAGGAAGAACACGATGCCGGCCAGCCAGGCCACCAGACCCAGGCCGGTTCCCGTGCGCACCCTGCGCTTGACGACGGTGGCGCTCATGCGCGGGACACCTCCTCGCGGAACAGGGACGACACCACGCGCAGGGCGAAGGTCGCGATGACGATGGAGCCGATGACCACCAGGACGCCGGCGGCCGAGGCGAGGCCGTTCTCGTGGGCCTGGTAGAAGCTCTGGTAGACGGTGTAGGGCAGGTTCGCGGTGCCGAGGCCGCCGGAGGTGATCGTGAACACCGCGTCGAAGTTCTGGACGATGTAGATCGACCCGAGCAGGGCGCCGAGTTCCAGATAGCGGCGCAGGTGGGGCAACGTCAGATGGTGGAAGATCTGCCAGTCGCTCGCGCCGTCGACCCGCGCGGCCTCGATCTGCTGCTGGTCCCGGCTCTGCAGTCCGGCCAGCAGGATCAGCATCATGAACGGCGTCCACTGCCACACCAGCGAGGCCTCGACGGCGAGCAGCGGGGTGTTCGAGATCCAGTCCGGCTGTGGGCCGCCCACATAGTGCAACAGCCCATTGAGCAGCCCGTATTCAGGGTTGTAGAGCACATGCTTCCAGAGCAGGGCCGCCGCCACCGGCACCACCAGGAAGGGCGCGATGAGCAGCGTGCGCACGACGCCCCGGCCCCGGAACCGCCGGTCCAGCAGCAGGGCCAGGACCAGGCCGAGGACCAGGCTGGCCAGCACCACCGCCACCGTGAGCAGCAGGGTCGTCCACACCGAGTGGCGCAGGTCCGCGTCGGTCAGCACCTGCCGGTAGTTGTCGAAACCGGTGAAGCGGCGGGCCTTCGGATAGAGGGCGTTCCAGTCGAAGAAGGAGATCACCAGCGTGGCCACGAACGGCAGCTGGGTCACGACGATCATGAAGACGAGGGCCGGCAGCAGCGGGGCCCGGGTGGCCCAGGCGCGCAGCCGGGCCGGGGGGCGGCGTGCCGCCCGTGCGGGTGTGGTCGCGATCGGTGCCGTGGTCGTCGCTGTCATCGTCCCTCGTACTCCTCGGAGATCTTCTCGGCGAGCGCCTGTGACTTCCTCAGGGCCGAGTCGACGGACTGGCGTCCGGCGATGGCCGCGCTGATCTCCTGGGAGACCTTGGTGCCGAGGTCGGTGAACTCGGGGATGCCGACGAACTGGATGCCGGGCGCGGGCCGCGGCTGTACGCCGGGATCGTTCGGGCGGGCGCCCTCGATAGCCTTCCGGGTCATCTCCTGGAAGGCGGCGGCCGACTCGCGGTAGTCGGCGTCCTGGTAGGTCGACGCCCGCTTGCCCGCCGGGACGTTTGACCAGCCGCTGGTCTCGCCGACCAGCCGCTCGTAGCCCTTGCCGGACGCCCAGGACACGAACTTCCAGGCCTTGTCGGGGTTGCGGGAGGCCTTCTGGATGCCCCAGGCCCAGGTGTAGAGCCAGCCGGAGGAGCCGGTCCGCTCGACGGGGGCGGGGGCGTAGCCGAGCTTGCCCCTGACCGGGGACTTGGCCGCCTCCAGCAGGCCGGCGGCGCTCGTGGCGTCGTACCACATGGCGACCTTGCCCTGGGTCATGCCGTTCAGGCACTCGGCGAAACCGGACTGGGCGGCGCCGGACTCGCCGTGCTCGCGCACCAGATCGACATAGAACTTTGTCGCCTTCTCGAACTCCGGGGAGTCCAGCCGCGCCTTCCAGCCCTTGTCGAACCAGGTGCCGCCGAAGGTGTTCACCACGGTGGTGAGCGGCGCCATCAGCTCGCCCCAGCCGGGCAGCCCGCGCAGGCAGATGCCCTTCATGCCGGGCCGGGCGCCGTCCGCCTTCGCGGCGAGGTCGGCCACCTGCCGCCAGGTGGGGCGGGCGGGCATCGTGAGGCCCTTCGCCGCGAACACGTCCTTGCGGTACATCAGGAAGGACGACTCGCCGTAGAAGGGCTGTCCGTAGAGCTTGCCGTCCCGCGCCGTAAGGGACTGGCGCATCGGCTTCAGCACGTCCTGCTCGTCGTAGGCGGGATCCTTCGCGACGTAGCCGTCCATGTCGTGCAGCCAGCCGTTGCGGGCGTAGATCGGTATCTCGTAGTTGGACAGGGTGGCCACGTCGTACTGGCCGGCCTGGTTGGCGAAGTCCTGGCTGATCTTGTCGCGGACGTCGTTCTCGGGCAGGACCGTGAAGTTGACCTTGATGCCGGTCTCCTTGGTGAAGTGGGCGGCGGTGAGCTTCTGCAGCTCGGTCATCTGGGGGTTGTTGACCATCAGCACGTTGATGGAGTCGCCGCCGGAACCGGTCCCGCCCGCACCGGCCCAGCAGCCGGCGAGCAGCGGGGCGAGCAGCGTCCCCGCGGCGGCCGTGGCGAGCGTGGCTCGCGGCCTCCGTCGGCTCGGGATGCGCATGGATCGCTCCTGGATGTATGGGGAGATAAGGGGCGTTCGGTGGTGCGTGGGTGCCCCGTGGGAGGTGATGCGGAGTCGCGGACCCGGATCCCCGGGCCCGGCCGTTCAGACCCTGATGACCTGCGGGCCCAGCAGGGAGTAGCGGTGGGCCTCGGTGGCCGGCAGCAGCGTGCTCGTCACGATCGCCTCCAGCGCGCCGATCTCGGCGAACCGGCAGAAGCTGACCGCTCCGAACTTGGTGTGCACGCCCGCGAAGACGGTGCGCCGCGCGGCGCGGACGGCCTGGGTCTTCACCTCGCTGACCGCGGGATCGGGGGTGGTGAGCCCGTGGTCGCGGGAGATGCCGTTGGCCCCGATGTAGGCGAGGTCGATCACGAAGCCGGACAGCATCCGGGTGGCCCAGTGGTCGACGGTGGCCAGCGTGCCGGCCCGGACCCGCCCGCCGAGGAGCAGGACCGACACGTTCTCGGCCTCCGCCAGGGCGCCGGCGACCGGCAGGGACGCGGTGACCACGGTCAGCGGCCGGCCGGCCGGCAGGGACTCGGCGATGAGCTGCGGGGTGAAGCCCTCGTCCACGAAGACCGTCTCCGCGTCGCCGAGCAGTTCGGCCGCGGCGGCCGCGATCCGGCGTTTCTCGGGGACGTGGCTGGTGGCGCGGAAGGCGAGTGTCGTCTCGAAACCGGCGCTCTCGACCGGATAGGCGCCGCCGTGCGTCCTGCGGACCAGGCCGTGGTCCTCCAGGGCGCGCAGATCGCGCCGGACGGTCTCCTTGGCCACGCCCAGTTCGGCGGCGAGCGCGGTGACGTCGACCGAGCCGGTGGTGCGCGCGGCCCGCACGATCTCGCGCTGGCGTTCCTCCGCCGTCCTGGTGCCCATGTCCTCACCCGCTTCCCCGCCGAGCTGCCCGTTCGGGCCCATGGGGGAAGTTCTACAGCGGGTGTGCGGCGCTGACCAGGTCTGTTACGGGCCCGATCCTGCCCGGTTGTGCCCGTTCGGGGTGTGCGGTGCCCGTCGCGGACCTGCGGGGCCGTGCGGGGCGGGGTGGGATCGGGCGGTCCGGATGCCCGAAACGGCGGCGGGCGGGCCCGTTCGGTGCCCGCCCGCCGCCGTGAGCGGCCGTTTCCGGCCTCGGGGGCCGGCCGCGTCAGTACGGCCAGATGGGCGGGTCGTTCACGAAGTGGCCGCCGAGGTGGCTGTGCGCGGGGTTCGCCGGGTCGAGTTCACCCTGCTCGGCGATGAGCTTCTCCGCGTACGGCTCGGAGTCGTCCTGGGGGTCGTAACCGAGCGCCCGCGCGCTGGTGAGGTCCCACCACAGGCGGGTGTTGGCCGAGGAGCCGTGGACCACGGTGTGGCCGACCCCCTCGGCGGTCAGGGCCGCGTGGAAGAGGCGGGCGCCGTCGTCCGGGCTCATCCACACCGAGAGCATGCGCACGCTGGTCGGCTCCGGGAAGCAGGAGCCGATGCGCACGGAGACGGTCTCCAGGCCGTGCCTGTCCCAGTAGAGCTGGGCGAGGTCCTCGCCGAAGGACTTGGACAGGCCGTAGAAGGTGTCCGGGCGGCGCGGGGTGCCGATGGGGATCAGCGGTTCGCCCGGGCCCGGGGCCGGGGTGAAGCCGACGGCGTGGTTGGAGGAGGCGAAGACGATCCGGGGCACGCCTTCGAGGCGGGCGGCCTCGTACAGGTTGTAGGTGCCCTCGACGTTCGACTTCAGGATCTTCTCGAACGGCGCTTCCAGGGAGATGCCCGCGAGGTGGATGACCGCGTCGACGCCCCGCACCGCCTCGCGCAGCGCGTCCGTGTCGGTGAGGTCCGCGGTGACGGCGTCCGGCTCGCCCTCGACGGGCCGCACGTCGAACAGGCGCAGCGAGTAGCCGTACTCCGGCAGCAGGGACCGCATCAGGGTGCCGAGCCCGCCGGCGGCGCCGGTGAGCAGAACGGTGCGGGGAGCGGGCATCCTCGGTCTCCTTGGTCGCCTCTGACGAATGCTGAACGGCCATGCGCGCGCATCATTCACATGGACACCATTCACATGTGTGGACACGCTAGAAAGCGGTGGCGGATCCCGTCAAGTGTGCCGTGGAGTGGGGAAATCCGGTGCCATGTCGCGGGTTTGCACGCTTGACCCGGGCCGAAAGGGGCCCGTAGCGTGCAATTGTTCAGGAATATGGACGCCGATCAGAAGCATGCACCGACAGGGAGCGCTCGTGACGCCAGCCCCTCTCGCCGCCCGGCTCCGCGATCCGAGCGGACCGCTGTTCTTCCCCGTCACGGCCTACGGCCCCGACGGCTCCGTCGACCTCGACGTCTACCGCGCCCATGTGCGCGAGGGCGTCGCGGCGGGTGCCGCCGCCGTCTTCGCCTGCTGCGGCACCGGCGAGTTCCACGCGCTGCTGCCCGAGGAGTTCGAGGCCTGCGTCCGGGCGGCCGTCGAGGCGGCCGGAGGGCGGGTGCCCGTCGTCGCCGGCGCCGGCTACGGCACCGCGCTCGCCGTCCGCTACGCGCGCACCGCCGAGGAGGCGGGCGCCGACGGACTGCTGGCGATGCCGCCGTACCTCGTCCTCGCCGGCCAGGAAGGACTGCTGCGGCACTACCGGGAGATCGCCGCCGCCACCGCCCTGCCGGTCATCGTCTACCAGCGCGACAACGCGGTCTTCACCCCGCCGACCGTCGTGGAACTGGCCCGCACCGAGGGCGTCATCGGTCTCAAGGACGGGCTCGGCGACCTGGACCTGATGCAGCGCGTCGTCAGCGCCGTGCGCACCGGGGCCCCCGGCGACTTCCTCTACTTCAACGGCCTGCCGACCGCCGAGCAGACCCAGCTCGCCTACCGCGCCCTCGGCGTCACCCTGTACTCCTCGGCCGTCTTCTGCTTCGCCCCGGAGATCGCCCTCGCCTTCCACCGGGCGCTGCGCTCGGGCGACGAGGCCACCGTGCGGCGCCTCCTGGACGGCTTCTACGGCCCGTTCGTGGAACTGCGCGCCCAGGGCCGCGGCTACGCCGTCTCGCTCGTCAAGGCGGGCGTACGGCTGCGCGGCCTGGACGTGGGAGAGGTCCGCCCGCCGCTGCACGAGCCGGGCGAGGACCACGTCAAGCGGCTCGCCCGGCTCATCGAGCGCGGACACGCGCTGCTGGAGGGGGAGGCGTGAAGACGTCGGCGTTCCTCTACCCCTGGGACGTGGCCGGGGACCCGCGCGCCCCCGAGCGGATCGCCTCGCTCGGTGCCGGGCAGGTCACCCTCGCCTCCGCCTACCACTCCACCCGCGCCCTGACCCCCCGCCACCCCCGCCACCGCATCGTGACGGCGGAGCACGCGGCCGTCCTCTACCCGCCGGGCGACCGCTGGGCGGGCCGCGCGCTGCGCCCGTACCCCGCCGGACGCTGGGCCCCCGGCGACGCCTACGGCGAGGCCGCCGGGGCGCTCGCGGCGGCCGGCCTCGAGGTGCACACCTGGGTCGTCCTCGCCCACAACTCCCGCATGGGCGCCGAGCATCCGGACACCTCGGTGGTCAACGCCTACGGCGACCGCTACCCGTGGGCGCCGTGCGTCGCGCAGCCCGCCACGCGCGCGTACCTGGTCGACCTGGCCGCCGAGGCCGCCGTGCGCCCGGGCGCGCACGGCACCGAGCTGGAGTCCCTCGGCTGGTACGGCCTGCAGCACCTGCACGCGCACGACAAGACCTCCGGGGTCGGTCTCGGGGACGCCGGGCAGTACCTGATGTCCCTGTGCTTCTGCCCGTCCTGCGGCGCCGGTTACGGCGAACAGGGGCTGGACCCCGGCCGGCTGGCGGCCGGGGTGCGCGCCGCGCTGGAGCCGCTGTGGCGGGGCGCGGCGGACGACGGGGGCTGGCCGTCGGTCGAGAAGCTCCTCGGAGAGGACACGGCGGCCGCCACACGCGCGTGGCGCGACACCGTCGCCCGCACCCTCCAGGAGGAGGCCGTCGCCGCCGTACGGGCCGCGGCGCCCGAGGGCTTCCAGGTGCTGCTGCACGCCGACCCGGTGCCGTACCACTGCGGCGCCAACGCCGGCGTCGACCCCGCCCACGTCCTCGGTGTCGCGGACGGTGTGGTGGTGCCGTGTACGGGCGGTACCGGACTGCTGGCGCCCTTCGCCGCACGGGCGGACGGACGGAAGGTCCTGGCGGCCAACTTCACGGTGGTCACCGGGATGGGCGGCAGCCCCGGCACCCTCGCGCGGGACGCGGCACGCGCGCGTGCCGAGGGCGCGACGGAACTGCGGCTGTATCACGCCGGGCTGGCGTCGGACGACGACCTGTCCGCGGTGCGCGAGGCGCTGTCGGCGCGGTGAGCCAGGGCGGCCGCCGCGGCGACGAACGCGGCGCCGTAGAGCGGCAGCAGCAGTCCCGGGCCCGCCAGTTCGACCAGGGCGGCCCCGAGGGCCAGTCCGAGCACGTTCGGAGTGAGGACCAGCGTGTTGGCGGTCGCCGTCGCGCGGCCCAGCAGCGGCCCCGGGGTCTGGCGCTGTACCGCGGTGAACGCGGCGATCAGCGCGCAGGGCAGGCCGAGCCCGCCCGCCACGCAGCCCACCAGGGCCACCGGGTCCGACGGCACGGCCCGCGTGGCCGCGGCGACCCCGGTCAGCGCGATACCCGCCGCCGCGAACCGGCGCGCGCCCAGCCGGCGCAGCGCGGGCCCCGAGACCAGCCCGGCCGCCACCGAACCGGCGCCCTGGAAGGCGTACAGCACGCCCGCGTAGGCGGGGGAGTGGCCGAGGCGGTCGACGACGGCGTACACCGTGGAGCCGGCGAGCCCGGCCAGCAGCATGGTCGCACCGCCCGCCACGATCAGGGGGCGCAGCACGGGGTGCCCCCACAGGTGCCCGACGCCCTGCGCGGTCTGTCGCCGCCATCCGTCACCGGCCCGTGCGGGCCGCTCCTCGCGCACCCGCAGCAGGGCGCACACACCGGCGGCGAGGACGAAGGTGACGGCGTCCAGGCAGGCCACGGCCGGGCCGCCGTAGAGCGCGTAGAGACCCGCTCCCGTCAGCGGGGCGACGAGTTTCATGCCCTCCGTGAGGGCCGTCCGCAGCCCGTTGAAGTCGCCGAGAAGCTCCGGAGCGACGACGGCGGCGACCAGAGCCGACTCGGCGGCGTCGTGGACGACACCGACGGCGCCGTACAGGAACAGCACGGCGAAGAGCAGCCACGGGTGGCCGGCGGAGTCGGCGGCGAACAGGGTGAGGAGCAGCCCGGCCAGGCCCAGGTTCGCCACCACCAGCAGGGGCTTGCGCCGCGTCCGGTCCGCCGGCGCGCCGAGCGCCGGACCCGCCGGCGTGGGCGCCCACAGGGCGAGCACACTCAGGGCGGCCAGGCCGTCGGACCCCGTGAGGTCCTTCACCCACACCCCCGACGCCAGCCACAGCGAGGAGGTGCCGAAGGCCGACACCACCACGCCGGCGAGGTACAGCACCGCGTCGCGGTCCCGCAGGACGCGGACCAGGGACCAGGAAGTCGTCATGCCCGCCCATCGTGGGCCTAAGGCGGGGGCCTGGCATCGGCAGAGTGCCCTATTCCCGGACGCGGGGCGGTGGCGGCCGTCCGCCGTGGGAGTGGCTCGGCGGCGACCGATGAGTTCCGGGGAGCGGGACGGTCAACGTTTCGTACGGACAGTGCGACCTACGAGGAGTGACCCATGACCATTTTGGATCTCGGCCCGCAGACCCGGATCGTGGCACGGCTCGCCGAGGCCGTCGCCGACGAGCGGCTCACGGCCGCCACGCCGTGCCCGGACCTGGCGGTGCGCAACCTGCTCGGCCACATCCTGCACCTGTCGGTCGCCTTCCGTGACGCCGCCCGCAAGGACCTCGGCGCGACGACCGACACCAGCCCGGACGCCGCCGTCCCGGACCTCGGCCCCGGCTGGCGCGAGGAACTGCCCAAGGCGCTGGACGAACTGGCCGACGCCTGGCGCGACCCGGCCGCCTGGACCGGTTTCACCCGGGCCGGCGGCATCGACCTGCCCGGCGAGGTCGCGGGCGCCGTCGCCGTCGACGAACTGGTGATCCACGGCTGGGACCTGGCCCGCGCGACGGGGCAGTCCTACGCGCCCGACCCCGACGCCCTCGACACGGCACACCGCTTCCTCCTCGCCGCCGCCGAGGACGCCGGCCGCGGCGACGGCATCTTCGGCCCGGTCGTCCCGGTACCGGACGGCGCGCCTCTGCTGGACCGGGCGGTGGGACTGAGCGGCCGGGATCCGGGGTGGCGCCCGTGACGCCCGGCCGCCCCCTTCGGAGGCGGTCCTGACCGCCGGCGTGCCGCGCGGCAGCCGGCGCCGCCGCCGGTCGTGCCGCCTGCGGTGCCGGAGCGCCCCGCGCCGCGGGCCCCGGCGCCGCGGGGCGCGTCCTTGACCGAACCGGCCGGAGCCCGGCGTCACACCCCGTACTCTCCGTGCTATGCCGCTCACCCTCACCGTTCTCGGCGCCGCCTCCCCGCACCCCGGTCCCGACCGGCCGTGCTCCGGGTATCTGGTGGCCGGCGGGGGCGCCGAGGTGTGGGTGGACGCGGGGCCCGGTACCTTCGCGGCGTTGCAGCGGCACACGGATCCCGCGCGGCTCACCGCGATCTGGATCTCGCATCTGCACGCCGACCACAGCGCCGATCTGCTCGCCGCCGCCTACGCCTTCGCGTTCGGCGGGATGACCCCGGCCGCGCCCGTGCCGGTGTACGCGCCGCAGGACTGCGCACGCCGGCTGGCGGGCTTCTTCGGGCGCCCGGACACCGAGTTCCTGAAGGGCGTCTTCGACTTCCGGGCCCTGTACGACGGCCTCGACGTCCGGCACTGGAACCTCCGGCTCACCGCCCGCGCCGTCGCCCACGACACCGAGGCGTACGGGCTGCGCGCCGAATGCCAGGGGAGTGTGCTGGCCTACTCGGGGGACAGCGGCCCCTGCGCCGCGCTCACCGAACTCGCCGCCCGCGCCGATCTGTTCCTGTGCGAGGCGGACATCGACGAGCATCGCGGTGGCGAACACTTCCCGCAGGTCCACCTCACCCCTGAGGACGCCGGCCGCGTCGCCCGGGAGGCACGGGTGCGCGAGCTGGTCGTCACCCACGTCGGACCCACCCTCACCCGGGCGGCGGCCACCGCCCGCGCCGCCGAGGCCTTCGGACGGCCCGCCCGTGCCGCCCTGGAGGGCGACAGCCACAGCGTCTGAGGCGCCTGGCGGCAACCTCGACTTCCTTTGTCAGATGCATTGACGAAACACGGGCCCCCTCCTACCTTCAACGCGTCGTACTTCGTACGTCATATATGAGACGCGATACGCGAGATCCGAGAGGGCCGTATGACCTCTGTGCCCACGCCGATCCCGTCCCGCACGCAGTACGTGCTGGACGCGATCAAACACCGCATCCTGACCGGGCAGCTGACGCCCGGTCAGGCCCTGGTCGAGACGGAACTCGCCGCCCAGTTCGGGGTGTCCAAGACCCCGGTGCGCGAGGCCCTGAAGACCCTCGCCGGGACCGGGCTCGTCGTCATGAGCCAGTACAAGGGCGTCACGGTGCGCATGGTGGACGCGGACATGGCGCGTGAGGTCTACGACGTCCGGCTGCTGCTGGAGCCCGAGGCCCTGCGCCGGGCCGTGCGGCGCGGGGCGTCCCTGGACGCCGCCAGCGAGGCGCTGGCCCGCGCCGACTCCGCCGGCGACACCGCCGAACGCTCCCTGGCCAACCGCCAGTTCCACCGCGCCCTGTACCTGCCGTGCGGCAACCCGCTGCTGGGCCGGATGCTCGACGAGGTCCGTGACCAGGCCGCCCTCGTCGCGGCCGTGGCCTGGGCGGCCGACCCCTCCTGGGAGCGGGAGGCCGCCGAGCACCGGGACATCCTGCGGCTCGCGCTCGAGGGCGACGCGGACGGCGCGGCGAGCGCCCTGCACGCCCACATCGCGTCGTTCGTACGGCGGGCGATCTCCGAGCCCCACCCCGAGGAAGGCCAGGAATGAGCAGCGTGGCGTTCGAGACCCAGCGGGCGGCCCTGGCCGACGTGGTGGCCATCCCGGTGACCCCGTTCGCCGAGGACGGCTCCGTCGAGCGGGACACCCACCGGGCCCTGCTGCGCCGGCTGCTCGACGGCGGGATCACCACCATCACCTCCAACGGGAACACCGGCGAGTTCTACGCCCTCGCCCCCGAGGAGCGCCGCCTCGTCACCGAGCTGACCGCGAAGGAGGCCGGCGACCGCGCCGTGGTCCTGGTCGGCGTCGGCCACGACCTGCCCACCGCCATCGACTCCGCCCGGCACGCCCGCGACACCGGCGCCGCGATGGTGATGGTCCACCAGCCCGTGCACCCGTACGTCTCGGCCGCCGGCTGGGTCGACTACCACCGCGCGATCGCCGAGTCCGTGCCCGAGCTGGGCGTGGTGCCGTACATCCGCAACGAGCGGCTGGCCGGCGCCCGCCTCGCCGAACTCGCCGACCAGTGCCCGAACGTGGTGGGTGTCAAGTACGCCGTCCCGGACGCCGCGCGCTTCGCCGGCTTCGCCCGGGACGCGGGGCTCGACCGCTTCGTGTGGGTCGCCGGCCTCGCCGAGCCCTACGCCCCGTCCTACTTCTCGGCCGGTGCCACCGGCTTCACCTCGGGGCTGGTGAACGTCGCCCCCGCCGTCTCCCGCAACATGATCGAGGCGCTCCGGTCCGGAGACTTCCCGGCCGCCATGAAGGTCTGGGAGCAGATCCGCCGCTTCGAGGACCTGCGCGCCGCCCACGGCAACGCCAACAACGTCACCGTCGTCAAGGAGGCGCTCGCCGCGCTCGGCCTGTGCCGCCGGGACGTCCGCCCGCCGAGCAAGCCGCTGCCCGCGGACGAGCGCGCCGAGGTCGCCGCCATCGCCGCCGGATGGTCGATATGAACGCGCCCCGCAGAGATCCCGAGGAGCTCCGCAGCCACCAGTGGTACGGCACCGACGGCCTGCGCTCCTTCAGTCACCGCGCCCGTACCCGCCAGCTCGGCTACCTCCCCGAGGAGCACCTCGGCAAGCCGGTCGTCGCGATCCTCAACACCTGGTCCGACATCAACCCCTGCCACGTCCACCTGCGCGACCGCGCCCAGGCCGTCAAGCGCGGGGTGTGGCAGGCGGGCGGCTTCCCGCTGGAGTTCCCGGTCTCCACCCTCAGCGAGACCTTCCAGAAGCCGACCCCGATGCTCTACCGCAACATGCTCGCGATGGAGACGGAGGAGCTGCTGCGCTCCTACCCCGTCGACGGCGCGGTGCTGATGGGCGGCTGCGACAAGTCCACGCCCGCCCTGCTCATGGGCGCGGCCTCGGTGGACCTGCCTGCCGTCTTCGTTCCGGCCGGGCCCATGCTCCCCGGCCACTGGCGCGGCGAGGTCCTCGGCTCCGGCACCGACATGTGGAAGTACTGGGACGACAAGCGGGCCGGCCTCATCGGCGACTGCGAGATGACCGAGCTGGAGAGCGGCCTGGCCCGCTCGCCCGGCCACTGCATGACCATGGGCACGGCGTCCACGCTGACCGCCGCCGCCGAGGCGCTCGGGGTGACCGTGCCGGGCGCGTCGAGCATCCCGGCGGTGGACTCCGGGCACGACCGGATGGCGGCCAGGGCGGGCATGACCGCCGTCGAACTGGTCCACCGGGACCGCAGGCTGAGCCGGATCCTCACCCGCGAGGCCTTCGAGGACGCGGTGACGACCGTCCTCGGCCTCGGCGGTTCCACCAACGCCGTGATCCACCTGATCGCCATGGCCGGGCGGGCCGGGGTGCGGCTCACCCTGGACGACTTCGACCGCATCGCCCGCACGGTCCCGGTCCTCGCCGACGTCCGCCCCGGCGGACAGCGTTACCTCATGGAGGACTTCCACTTCGCGGGCGGCCTGCCCGGTTTCCTCTCCCGGATCCCCGACCTGCTCCACCTGGACCGGCCGACGGTGTCGCACGACACCCTGCGCGAGCAGCTCGCCGGAGCCCAGGTGCACGACGACGACGTGATCCGGCCCCGGGACAACCCGGTCGCGAGCGAGGGCGGGGTCGCGGTGCTGCGCGGCAACCTCTGCCCCGACGGCGCCGTCATCAAGCACATCGCCGCCGAGCCCCACCTGCTCCGGCACACCGGCCCCGCGGTCGTCTTCGACGACTACAAGGCGATGCAGCGCACCATCAACGACCCGTCCCTGGGGATCACCCCCGACAGCGTGCTGGTCCTGCGCAACGCCGGTCCCAAGGGCGGCCCGGGCATGCCCGAGTACGGCATGCTCCCCATCCCGGACCACCTGCTGAAGCAGGGCGTGCGGGACATGGTGCGGATCTCCGACGCCCGGATGAGCGGCACCAGTTACGGGGCCTGCGTGCTGCACGTGGCGCCGGAGTCGTACATCGGCGGACCGTTGGCGCTGGTGCGCACCGGTGACCTCATCACCCTGGACGTCGAGGGGCGCGCCCTCCGGCTCCACGTCGACGACACGGAACTGGAGCGCAGGCGGGCGGCGTGGACGCCGCCGCCCGCACGGTACGAGCGCGGTTACGGCGCCCTCTACAACGAGCAGATCACCCAGGCCGACACCGGCTGCGACTTCGAGTTCCTGGCCCGCCAGGGCACCGTGCCGGACCCCTACGCCGGCTGACCGGCGCCCCACCACGGAAGTGCTTCACCCATGTGTACGTAGCAAGCGCTTCCTGTACCCGTTGAACTGCCCCACTGCGAACGGAGAACAGTCATGGCCCAAGCCGCAGCCGTGGCGGAACCGCCCGCGCCACCCCGGCGGCGCCGTGCCTCCGCGACGCCGCGCAGGCTGCCGTACCTGCTGATCGCGCCGGCCGCCCTGCTGATGCTGGGCTTCATCGCCTACCCGGTGCTCAGCGTCTTCTACTACAGCCTGCAGAACTACAACCCCACCAAGCCCTGGCGGAACGGCTTCGCGGGCCTGGACAACTTCACCCAGGCCTTCAGCCACGACCCGCAGTTCTGGGACACGCTGACCTTCAGCGCCCAATGGGTCGTCGTCGAGGTCGGACTGCAGCTCCTGTTCGGCCTGGCCCTGGCGCTCATCGTCAACCAGACCTTCGTGGGCCGGTCGCTGGGCCGCGCCCTGGTCTTCTCCCCCTGGGCCGTCTCCGGTGTGCTGACCTCGGTGATCTGGGTCCTGCTCTACAACTCCCAGACCGGCATCACCCGTTACCTGGCCGACGCCGGGCTGGGCTCCTACGGCACGAGCTGGCTCTCGGACACCTCGACGGTCTTCCCGGCGGCGGTGGTCGCCGACCTCTGGCGGGGCGTCCCCTTCTTCGCCATCCTCATCCTCGCCGACCTGCAGTCCGTCTCCCGGGACCTGTACGAGGCCGCCGAGGTCGACGGGGCGAGCCGCCTGAAGCAGTTCTGGCACATCACCCTGCCCCACCTGAAGGACGCCATCGTCCTGTCCACGCTGCTGCGCGCGGTGTGGGAGTTCAACAACGTCGACCTGCTCTACACCCTGACCGGCGGCGGACCGGCCGGCGAGACCACCACGCTGCCCCTCTACATCGCCAACACCAGCGTCGACGCCCACAACTTCGGCTACGCCTCCGCCCTGACGACGGTGGCGTTCGTGATCCTGCTCTTCTGCTCGATGGTCTATCTGCGGCTGAGCAAGTTCGGAGGTGAGACCAAGTGATCACCGAGATCGCTCCCGCGCCCGAGCGGGTCGTGTCCGAGTCCGCCCGCCCGCGCGGCAGGCGCCGCGCCTGGGACGAGGTGCCCCGCTGGCAGATCTATCTCCCGCTGTCGGTCTACCTGCTGTTCACCCTGGTCCCCTTCTACTGGATCCTGCTCTTCGCCCTCCGCCCGGCCGGCTCCACCTCCCTGGTCCCCTGGCCGGCGACGTTCGAGCACTTCGGCAAGGTGTGGACCGACCGCGGCTTCGGCACCTACTTCGCCAACAGCGTCTACGTCGGCCTCGCCACCCTCGTCCTGACCACGGTGGTCGCCCTGGCCGGCGGCTACGCCCTCGCCCGCTTCGACTTCCGCGTCAAGCGCGGCTTCATGCTGGCCCTGCTCTGCTCGCAGTTCGTGCCGGGCGCGCTGCTGCTGGTGCCGCTCTTCCAGATCTTCGCCAAGCTGTCGATGATCAACTCACTCGGCAGCGTCGTCATCGCCGAGAGCGTCTTCCAGCTTCCGCTGTCGATGATCCTCATCAGCGGGTTCATCCGGAACGTGCCGTACTCCCTGGAGGAAGCCGCCTGGGTGGACGGCTGCAACCGGCTCACCGCCTTCCGGATCGTCGTCCTGCCGCTGCTGCGGCCCGGACTGATCGCCGTCGGCTCGTTCGCCTTCGTGCACGCCTGGAACCACTTCCTGTTCGCCCTGATGTTCCTCTCCGACCAGGGCAAACAGACCATCCCGGTGGGCCTCGACACCCTGATGAGCGCCGACAGCGTCGACCTCGGCGCGCTGGCCGCGGGCGGCATCATCGCGGCCGTACCGGTGGTCGTCGTGTTCGCCTTCATCCAGAAGTGGCTGATCACCGGCTTCAGCGCGGGGGCGGTGAAGGGATGACCGTCCCCATCGTGCTGGCGGGCGCGCGCGGCCACGGCCGCTGGCACCTGGACAACATCCGCCGGCTCCAGGCGAAGGGCGCCGTCCGGCTGGCGGGCATCTGCGAACTGACCCCACTGGGCCCGGACGAGATCCCGGACGGCCTCGGCACGCCCGAGCAGTCCGCCGACTTCGGGGCGCTCCTCGACGCCACCGGGGCCAGGGCCGCCGTCGTCTGCACACCGATCCCCACCCACACCGATCTGGCGCTGACGGCCGCCGGGCGGGGCGTGCACCTGCTGCTGGAGAAGCCGCCGGCGCCGTCCTTCGCCGAGTACCGGCGGATGGCCGACGGGATCGCCGGGGCCGGGGTCGCGTGCCAGATCGGCTTCCAGTCGCTCGGCTCGCACGCCGTGCCCGCGATCCGGCGGCTGCTCGCCGAGGGTGCGATCGGAGAGGTCACCGGGGTCGGCGGCGCGGGGGCCTGGGCCCGGGACGAGGCCTACTTCCGGCGGGCGCCCTGGGCCGGCCGGCGGCGGCTGAACGGCGCCGACGTGGTCGACGGGGTGCTCACCAACCCGCTCGCGCACGCGGTCGCCACCTCCCTCGCCCTGCTCGGCGCCACCCGGGCCGAGGACGTCACCGGCATCGAGACCGAGCTGCTGCGCGCCAACGACATCGAGTCCGACGACACCTCCTGCGTCCGGGTGCGCACCACGCGCGGCCCGGTCACGGTCGCCGCGACCCTGTGCGCCGAGGAGCCGGGGGAGCCGTACGTCCTGGTCCACGGCAGCAGGGGCCGGATCACCTTCTGGTACAAGCAGGACCGGGTGCTGCTCCAGCGGTCCGGACACGGCCCGCGGGAGACCTCGTACGGCCGTGACGACCTGCTGGAGAACCTGGTCGATCACCTCACCGACGGCACCGGGCTGCTGGTCGCCCCGGCGGAGACCGGCGCCTTCATGAGAGTCGTCGAGGCCGTCCGCACCGCCCCCGACCCGCTCCCGCTGCCCCGGAGCGCCTGGCGCCCGCTGTCCGGCGCGGACCGCCGGGTCGTGACCGGCGTCGACGGCCTGGTCGCGGCCTCGGCCGACACCCTCGCCCTCTACTCCGAACTGGGCGCCTCCTGGGCCCTGTCGAAAGAGGTGAGCACGTGATGTCCCACGACACACCGGTTCTGCGGGTCGCGGGCCGGCCGGTCGGCCGGTACGTCACCCGACCCGAGCTGCCGGCCCGCCTCGCCCCCCGCCCCTGTCTGCACCCCGTCACCACCCTGGCCGGCACGGTGGTCACCGAACTCGGACCCGCCGACCACGCACACCACCTCGGCGTCGGTGTCGCCGTTCCCGACGTCGAGGGGCACAACTTCTGGGGCGGGCGCACCTTCGTCCGCGACCGGGGCCCGACCGAGCTGGACAACCACGGCGCCCAGCGGCACACCGCCTTCCAGCTCCTGGACCCCGACGGGTTCGTGGAGGAGCTGCGCTGGGTCGCCGCCGGGAGGGAGCTGCTGCGCGAGCGCCGCACCGTCGCCGCCACCGGGCTCGACCACCGGGCCTGGGCGCTGGACCTCACCTTCTCCCTGACCAACGTCACCGAGGGGCTGCTGTCCCTCGGCAGCCCCGCCACCAACGGGCGGCCCGGCGCGGCCTACGGGGGCTTCTTCTGGCGGGCCCGCAAGGAGCGGCGGGCACCGGAGGTCTTCACCGCCGACCGCGAGGGCGAGGCCGAGGTGCACGGCGGGCGTGCCGACTGGGTCGCGCTGGCATCCGCCGGCTGGACGCTGGTCTTCGCCGGGGCCACCGGGGAGACCCGGCGGGACCCGTGGTTCGTGCGGGCCGCCGAGTACCCCGGGGTGGGCTCGTCGCTGGCCGCCACCGAACGGCTGCCGGTACCGCCCGGCGAGACCGTCGTGCGCCGCGTCGTCACCGTGGTCGCCGACGGACGGCTCGACCGGGCCGAGGCGGCCGCGCTGGTCCGCGAGGCGGTGAGCCGGTGACCGCCGGCTCGTACGAGAACCCGGTGCTGAACGCCGACTGGTCCGATCCCGACGTGGTCCGCGTCGGCGACGACTTCTACCTCACCGCCTCCAGCTTCGGCCGCGTGCCCGGCCTGCCGCTGCTGCACTCCCGCGACCTGGTCCACTGGACCCTGGTCGGCCACGCCCTCCAACGCCTGGAGCCGGAGGAGGAGTTCGCCGTGCCCCGGCACGACCGCGGGGTCTGGGCGCCCTCGATCCGCCACCACGACGACCGCTTCTGGATCTTCTGGGGCGACCCCGACCAGGGCGTCTTCCAGGTCAACGCCCCGGAGATCCGCGGGCCCTGGACCCGCCCGCACCTGCTCAAGGCGGGCCGCGGCCTGATCGACCCGTGCCCGCTGTGGGACGAGGAGACCGGAGAGGCCTATCTGGTGCACGCCTGGGCCAGGTCCCGCTCCGGTGTCAAGAACCGGCTCACCGGCCACCGTATGCACCCCGACGGCACCTCGCTGCTGGACGAGGGCAAGGTGATCGTCGACGGGGACCGCATACCCGGCTGGTTCACCCTGGAGGGGCCGAAGCTCTACCGGCACGACGGCTGGTTCTGGATCCTCGCCGCCGCGGGCGGCGTGGAGACCGGCTGGCAGGGCGCCTTCCGCTCGCGCGGCTTCTTCGGGCCGTACGAGGAACGGATCGTCCTGGAGCAGAAGGACACCGAGGTGAACGGGCCGCACCAGGGCGGCTGGGTGCGCACGGCGGCCGGCGAGGACTGGTTCCTGCACTTCCAGCAGCGCGGGGCCTACGGCCGGGTCGTCCACCTCCAGCCGATGCGCTGGGGAACCGACGGCTGGCCCGTGCTGGGCGACAACGGCGCGCCCGTGACCGTGCACCGCCTGCCGGCCCTCCCGCCGCAGCCGCCGGCCGCGCCCGCCACCGACGACGACTTCCCCGGCGGGCGGTACGGCCGTCAGTGGCAGTGGACCGCCAACCCGGGCGACGGCTGGGCCACCCAGCACTCCGCGGACGGGCTGCGGCTGACCTGTGTCCGCTCGGCCGACGCCCACGACCCGCGCCGGCTGCCGAACGTGCTCACCCAGCGGCTGCCCGGCTTCCCCTGCGCGGTCGAGGCCGACCTGCGCCTCGACGGCGGTGAGCCGGGGGCGCGGGCGGGACTCGCGGTGCTCGGCTCCGCCTTCGGCTGGATCGGGCTAGAGCGGGGGACCGACGGGACGGTCCGGCTCGTGCACCGGTTCGCCGAGGCCGTGGCCGATGCGGGGCGGGACGCCGGGGTGCCGTGCCCCGCGCCCGGCGGACGGGTCCGGCTGCGCGTCGGGATCGGATCCGGGGCGCGCTGCCGGTTCCACTACGACGTCGGGGACGGCCCGCGCTCCTCCGGGCCGGTGTTCGCGGCCACCCCCTGGCGCTGGGTGGGCGCCCTGCTCGGCCTGTTCGCCGTCGCCCCCGGGGGACCGGGATCCACCGGGACGGCGACGTTCACCCGGTTCCGGATCACACCCGCCGGTCCGCGCGTGCGGACCGGTCACTGACCCCACAGCTCCACCCCACCACTGGATCCAGCAGAAGAGAGCCGACCGATGAAGAGCAGCATCCGCAGAAGCACGCGCGCCGCCTCGGCGGTCGCCCTGGGCTCCGTCCTCGCGCTGACCGCCACCGCCTGCGGCGACGACGGCAGCGGCGGCGCGGGGGACAAGGGGGGCGAGGGTTCCGGCAAGGGAACGATCACCTTCTGGGACAACAACGGCGGTGTCCGTACCGACATCTGGAAGCAGATCATCGCCGACTTCGAGAAGAAGTACCCCGGCATCAAGGTCGAGTACGTCGGCATCCCGGCCGCGAGCGCCCAGTCCAAGTACGACACGGCCATCCAGGGCGGCGGGCTGCCCGACGTGGGCGGTGTGGGCACTGCCATGCTCGCCGAGGTCGCCGTGCAGGGCGCCCTGGAGCCGCTGGACGGCCGGCTGGAGAAGAGCCCGCTGAACGGCAGGCTGAGCCGGAACCTGCTCGACGTCAGCAAGTCGGCCGGCGGCGGGGACGCGCTGTACCAGGTGCCGACCTCCGCCAACAACGGCACCCTGTGGTACCGGACGGACCTGTTCACGAAGGCCGGCCTGGACGCACCGGCCACCTGGGCGAAGTTCTACGAGGCGGCCGGCAGGCTCACGGACAAGGGCCACAACGCGTTCGGCTTCACCATCCGCGGCGGCGAGGGCGCCATCGCCCCGGCCCTCGACGCGGTCTACGGCCAGACCGGCATCGCCTCGTTCTGGAACGGCGACAAGACCACCGTCAACGACCCCAGGAACGTCGCCGCGCTCGAGAAGTACATCGCGCTCTACAAGAAGGACACTCCGTCCGCCGACGTCAACAACGACTTCACCAAGATGGTCGCCCAGTGGGACAGCGGCACCATCGGCATGCTGAGCCACAACCTGGGCTCGTACCAGGACCATCTGAAGGCGCTGGGCAAGGACAAGTTCCGGGGCATCCCCAACCCCACGCTGGCCGACGGCACTCGGGTGCAGGTGTCCAACCCGGTGGACGGGCTGAGCCTGTTCAAGTCGAGCAAGAACAAGGCGGCCGCCTGGAAGTTCATCGAGTTCGCCCTCTCCGCCGCCGAGAACTCCAAGTTCAACGAGTCGGCGGGACAGGTGCCGGCCAACACCGACGCGGCCAAGGACGCGTGGATCCAGCAGGCCGAGCCGACGAAGCTGGCGGCCGAGGCGCTGAACGGGGCCGACACGAAGATCGTCCAGTTGCCGTACCACCTGCCCGACTGGAACACCATCTCCAAGGCGGACAACGAGCCGAACTTCCAGAAGCTGCTGCTCGGGAAGATGAGCGCGAAGGAGTTCCTGGACACGCTGGCCGAGCAGCTCAACGCGGCGCAGGCGGACTGGAAGAAGAACCACTGAGTCCGTGGCCGCTTGGCGTGGGCGCGCCCCGGTCCGGCAGGGCCGGGGCGCGCCCACGCGGCGGAGCCGCACACCGATACGCCCCACGATCCCCTTGTTTCCCTGACCCCTGTGATTTCCCTGGCCGCCCGCGACGTCATCGTCAGCTTCGTGAAAGAGGAGAGCCGCACAGTGCGTACACAGAAGTGTCATGGACGTGTCATAGCCATTCTGGTGGGCTGCACGGCGCTCGTGCTCGCCGCCACCGGGACCACGTCCGCGCAGGCCGCGCACCGGGCCGGTACCGACCGGCAGGTGCTGCCCGCCGGCGACGGCTGGGCCGCGTACGGCACCGGGACGACCGGCGGTGCGGCCGCCGACCGGGCGCACGTGTACACCGTCATCACCTGGGAGCAGTTCAAGGCCGCCCTCGCCGACGGCGGCAGCGCCCCGAAGATCATCAGAGTGAAGGGCACCATCGACGCCGACGGGCCGAGCTGCGACTCGTTCGCCGTGCCCGGCTACGACTTCGGCGCCTATCTGGCCAAGTACGCCCCGGAGAGCTGGGGTCGCACCACCACCCTGGACGGCGAGCCCGCCGACAGCCCCGAGGGCCTGCGCCGCGCCTCGGCCGCCACCCAGGACGCCTACATCAAGGCGGACGTCCCGGCCAATACCACCATCATCGGAGTCGGGAAGAACGCCGGCTTCAACGGCGCCAGCCTCCAGATCAAGGGCGTCGACAACGTCATCGTCCGCAACCTGCGCTTCGAGAGCCCCCTCGACTGCTTCCCGCAGTGGGACCCGACCGACACCGCCGACGGCAACTGGAACTCCGAGTACGACAGCGCGGTGGTCTACGGCTCCACCCACGTCTGGATGGACCACGACACCTTCACCGACGGCGGCCACCCGGACAGCACCCTGCCGTACTACTTCGGCCGGATCTACGAACAGCACGACGGCGAGCTGGACATCGTCAAGGGCGCCGACTACGTCACCGCCTCCTGGAACGTCTTCGAGGACCACGACAAGACGATCCTCGTCGGCAACAGCGACAGCGCCGCCACGGCCGCCGTCGACCGCGGCCACCTCAAGGCCACCTTCCACCACAACCTCTTCCGGAACCTGGTGGAACGCGCGCCGCGGGTCCGCTTCGGCCAGGTGGACTCGTACAACAACCACTTCGTCGCGGGCGACGGCTACTCCTACAGCTACGGCATCGGCATGGAGTCCCAGCTCGTCGCCGAGCACAACGCGTTCACCCTGCCCGCCGGGGCGACGGCCGGTCCGATCCTGAAGAAGTGGAAGGACGCGCCGGTCACCGCCGCCGACAACTACGTCAACGGCGGGCTCACCGATCTGATCGCCGTCCACAACGCCGAGATCCCCGGCGAGACCCTGCGGTCCGGGACCGGCTGGACCCCGGACCTGCGCACCAGGGTCGACCCGGCCAGGGCCGTGCCGGGCCTCGTCGGCCACCGCGCGGGCGCCGGCCGCATCGGCTGACCCACCCGGGGCCGGGTCCCCCGGCCCCGGCCCCTCTTCCCGCCCGCCCCGCACCGGAACTCCCGTGAGCCGGGCCGGCACCACGGACCCCCACACCCGTCGCACCCCGAACTCCCACACCCGCCGCACCGCGAAGGAGCACGCCCATGCCCTCGCCCCGACCACCCCTTTCGCGACGGAGTCTCCTCGTCGCGGGCGCCACGGCCGCCGCGCTCGGTCTCACCGCCGCGCCCGCACAGGCCGCCGGCCGGCCCGGCCCGTTCGGCCGGCACGGATCGCCGGCCCGCCGCCGCACCCCGGGGACCCTGTACGTCGACCCCCACGGCCGGGGCGACTTCACCTCCGTCCAGGCCGCCGTGACCGCGGCCACCGGCACCGGCCGCACCCTGGTCATCGCCCCGGGCACCTACCGGGAGACGGTCCTCGTCGACGCCTCCCGTACGGGCTTGACCTGGATCGGCGCCTCCGAGGACCCCCGGGACGTCGTGATCGTGTACGACAACGCGGCCGGCACCCCCAAGCCCGGCGGCGGCACCCACGGCACCACCGGCTCGGCCACCACCACCGTGCAGGCGGACGGGTTCACCGCCCGCTGGATCACCTTCGCCAACGACTGGCTGCGCGCCGACCACCCGGACATCACCGGCACCCAGGCCGTCGCCCTCAAGGCGCAGGGCGACCGCGGCGCCTTCCTGCACTGCCGCTTCCTCGGCCACCAGGACACCCTGTACGCCGACACCATGGCCCTCGGCACCTTCGCCCGCCAGTACTACGCGCACTGCTACGCCGAGGGCGACGTCGACTTCGTCTTCGGGCGGGCCACCGCCGTCTGGGAGCACTGCCACTTCCGCACCCTGAACCGGACGGACCTGGCCGCCGCCCCCTACGGCTTCGTCTTCGCGCCCTCCACGGCCGCCGCCAACCCGCACGGCTACCTGGTGCTCCGCGGCCGCGTCAGCGGCGAGGCCCCGGACGCCTACTACAAGCTGGCCCGCCCCTGGGTGCCCAGCTCCGACACCACCGCCCGCCCGATGCTGACCGTCCGCGACACCTGGCTCGGCCCCGGCATCGACGCGGCCGCCCCCTACACGAACATGTCGGCCTCCCACCCCTGGCAGGCCCAGCGGTTCGCCGAGTACCGCGACACCGGTCCCGGCGCCGTCGTCACCGTCCCGGAGAACCGGCCGCAACTGACCGCCGAGCAGGCGGCGTCGGCGACCCGGGAGACCCACCTCGGGGACTGGGCACCCTGGAAGGAGAGCTGACGGCACGTCCGGCCGGACCGGCCGGGGGACGCGAGGGCCTTTTCACCCGATGGCTCGATATCGATCGGGCAAAGGTCCTCGCGCTACCCCTGGTGACGCGCGTAGAAAACCTGTCATGCGTAAATCACTGCGGATCGCGGCGGCCACCGCCGCCTGTGCCCTCGCCGGCGGCGCCCTGTACGGCGCCGGTGCGGCCACCGCCGGTCAGTCGACGGCGAACTCCACCCACGAGCCCTACAACATCGGGCTCCTGGTGAAGGACATCGACACCTACTACGGCACCACCGCCGACAGCAACGGCGTCTACCAGGCGTCCCCGGTCAGCCCGTACGCCAAGGACCTGGCGCGGATCGACGCCGACGCCAGGAGCTACATCGACAAGGCGGCCCGCAAGGCCCACCACCACGGCGAGAAGCCGGCCGTCGTCTTCGACATCGACGACACGCTGCTGCTCAGCCTCGACTACGAGAAGCGCTACAACTACACGTACAACTCCACGACGTGGAACGACTACGTGAACCGCGCCGACCGCCCGGCCGTCTTCGGCAGCCCCGAGCTGGTGCGCTACGCCGAGTCCAAGGGCGTCGAGGTCTTCTACAACTCCGGTCTCAGCGAGGCGCAGCGCGCCGGCGCCGTGGAGAACCTGAAGAAGATCGGCGCCGACGTCAACCTCGACGCCGGCCACATGTTCCTCAAGGACAAGGCCAACCCCCCGGCCTACCTGAGCGACTGCGCCACCCCGGGCACCTGGAACTGCACGACCGTGCAGTACAAGGCCGGTACCCGCGAGCACATCGAGGACGACCTCGGGTACGACATCATCGCCAACTTCGGCGACCAGTACTCGGACCTGGACGGCGGTCACGCCGACCGCACCTACAAGCTGCCCAACCCGACGTACTTCGTGTCCTGACGCGTTCCGGACCGCCGTACGCCCAGCGGCAGTTCCACCCGGCCCCCGTCCCGGCAGCAGCCTGCCGCGGCGGGGGCCGGCCGGTGCGCGGGCGGGTTTCCGGCCACGTGCGACCGCCGCTTCCCGGAGCGTTGATTTCCGTTACCATCGGCTTTGCTTGCGGCACATGCACCGGGGGAGGCGACGTATGCGGATCCGCGTTCAGGGGAACGGCGACGAGAAGGCCCTGACGGACCTGCGGAAGTGGCTCGCCGGTGATCCCGGGACCGGCAGGCTCCCGGTCACCCCCGTCAGCGTCCCGGGTCCGACGATGTCGGTGCTCGACGCCCTCGACATCGTCCTCGGCAACGTGACGGACATCGCCAACTTCGCCGTGGCGTACGCGAGCTGGCGGCTCGCCAAGGCCCCGGGCCGCAGCACGGGCGGACGTACCCTGACCCACGGCGGCACGACCGTCGACATCGGTCACCTGAACCCCGAGGAACTCGCGGACCTGCTGCGCCGCCTGGAGAACACGGACGCCGGCACGCACGGGTCATGACCGCACCGCGGCCGGGCGGCTCCCGTGCGGTGCTCTTCGGAGCCCATGAATTCGACGGCTTTCCGGCGCTCGGGGGTGTCGAGCGGAACATCCCCGCACTGCTCGCCCTGCTGACCGCCCCCGACGTGGGCGGCCTGGCCGAGGGCGACTGCCGGGTCCTGCCCGCGGACAGCCGGGCGGACGACGTCCTCGACGCCGTCGCCGACGCGGCCGACGAGGCGGACGACCTCCTGCTCGTCTACTACGCCGGACACGGCCACCACGACGACGAGGGGCTGCTGCTGGCCGCGAAGAGGGCGGGCCTCGACCGGCCCCACACCTTCGTCTCCTACGCACGCGTCCGCGAATTCGTGGCCGGGTCCCGGGCCCGGCACAAGGTCGTCATCGTGGACTGCTGTTACGCGGGCGGCGCCCTCCACATGGGGGAGGAGGCGCCGCCGATCCCGGAGCGGGACCTCGCCTTCGACGGCGGCTGCGTCCTCGCCTCGGCGGCCGTCACGGAGCGCTCCCTGTGCCGCCCGGACGGCAGCGTGTTCACCATGGAACTGGTCCGCCTGCTGCGGGACGGCCTCACCGGGCCGCTGCGCGGCGGCCGGCGCGGCGAGGAGCAGCGCCACCTCCTCACGGCCGACCTGTTCGACGCGCTCAGGCAGGGTCTGAAGGGCCAGAAGGTGGACGGCTGGCCCGTCCCCCAGCCCCGGATGGCCACCCTCGACGGCGGCCACGACATCCCGCTCGCCCTCAACCGGGCCTTCAAGCAGGAGCCCGGCCCGTCCGGCGCCGCCCCGCGGCGGCAGCCGCAGCCCGCCCCCGATCCACTGGCCGCCGTGGTCGGACAGCAGACCTTCGTCGACGGGCTCGGCGGCTTCCGGCGCAACCTCACCCCCGAGCAACTGCCTTTCGTCTCCCCGGGCAGCGCTCATCCGGCCGCGCCCGAGACGCTGTTCCGGCGGCTGCGCGACACCGACGAGCGGGGTGTGCTGCTCGTCGGCGCGGCCGGCACCGGCAAGACGCGCACCGGACTCGAGGTGGGCCGGATCGCCCTCGGCGAGGGCTGGCGGGTACTGCACGTCCGCCCCGGCCGGGAGTCGTCCATCACCGCGCAGATCAGCCACCGGGTCCTGGCCGAGGACAGCCCGGTCCTCGTGGTGATCGACTACCTGAACGAGTACCTCAAGGACGACGACGACAACGACGCCCAGCTCGACCTGACCGCCCTGCGCCACCGGCTGCTGCCGGAGGCCCGCCGCAAGGACGTCAAGGTCGCCTTCCTCGCCTCGGTGCGCCCGGGCTGGCTGCAGAAGGCGGGCCACATCCCGCTGCACGACCTGTTCGACGAGGTCGAGCTGCGCCAGGACGAGGAGTTCCAGCGGGTCGTCGCAGAGCACGCCCTGGCCAATCTGGCCCCCACGGCCATCGGCCGCCTCGGCATGGAGCGGATGCGGGCCATCTGCGGCCACCGCCCCATCATCGCCCTGCTGCTCGCCCGGGAGCTGGAACGCCGGGCCGTGGCCGGCCTGCTCGACGCCGGGAACGCGGGGCTGCGGGCCGGCGGCGACCTCGCCCGCTGGCTGCGCGACCGGCTCATGGAGGACGACCTCGCCGTCCGGCGCCTGCCCGACGAACGCCGGCGCACCGCCTTCGACCAGGTCACCGCCTCCGACGACCTGGTCGCGGCGGCCGCCGCCGCCGCGGCCTGCCCCCAGGAACAGACCGAGGTGATCGCGGCGGCGGCCGCCGCGCTGTCCGGCAGTCCCGGCGGCGGCCTGCACGCCCAGGTCGTCGTCGAGACCCTGATCGACCTCGGCTGGCTGGAACGCGACGGAGACGGCGACGTCCTGTCCACCGCCCACGACATCGTCTGCGACCAACTCGTCGAGTCCGTGATCCTGCCCGCCCACGGCCGCACCCCGGACCGCGCCCGCACCCGGGTCCTCCTCGACGGCAGCCTCACCAGCCCCCGCACCATCGGCCGCTACGCCACCAACCTGGCCCGGCTCATGAACGACCTGGCGCTCACCCACCGCGCCGAGGCGGTGTCCGCGGTCCTCGACGCCTGGTTCGCCGACAACGCCGCGGCCATCGGCGAGGTCATGCGCGCCGACGCCGACATCGGCGGCTACGCCCTCGGCGCGCTCTGCTCCGGACAGCCCTGGGCCCACTGCGTGGTCCGGAACTGGCAGCGGCTCGTCGGCCCCTGGCTGGAGGAGTTCGGGGACGGCGTCAACGCCCGGCACGTGCTCTACCGAGGCCTGTGGAACCTGCCCACCGACGGCGGCGCCCTGCTGCTCGTTCCGGCGGCGCTGCGCTGGCTGGAGTCCCACGGCCGGCGGCGCGAGGCCAGCTTCGTCCTCGGCCCCCTGCTCAGCCGCACGGACATCCCCGCCGAACAGCAGAAGCCGGCCCTGCGCGACGCGATCACCTGGCTGCGCCGCCACGGTGAGGTGCTGGAGGCGCACTTCGTGCTGCGGGCGCTGGTCGGCCGCGCCGACCTCACGCCCCAGCAGGTCCGTCAGGTCGTGGCCGTGGCGCTGCGGTGGTCGGAACGCGACACCACTCTGCGCCAGGTCGCCCAGATCCTCACCCCGCTCCTCGCCCGCACCGACCTCACCGGCGACGAGCTGCGGCGGATCGTCCTGCTCGCGCTGGAATGGCTGCGGCACCACAGGAGCCTGTGGGAGCCGCACAACGTGCTGCGCTCCCTGCTGACCCGCAAGGACCTCACCGAGAACGAGGCGCGGCAGGCCGCCTCGTTCAGCTTCCGCTGGCTCAAGCAGCACGCCGCCGCGCCGCCCGCCACGTTCGTGCTGCGCCCGCTGCTCGCCCGGACCGAGCTGGCCAGGAGCCAGGTGCGGCGGGCCGTGGAGTTCGCCGCCCAGTGGCTGGACGAGCACGCCGTCCGGTCCGAGGCCGACTTCCTGGTCCGGCAGATGCTGGGGCGTTCCGACCTCACCGGCGACGAGAGCCGGCGGGCGGCCGGGTTCGCCGTGCGGTGGCTGGAGCAGCACGCCACCTCGCCCGAGGCCGACTTCCTCATCGGGCAGATGCTGGCGCGCCCCGACCTCACCGCGGACGAGAGCCGGCGGGCGGCCGGCTTCGCCGTGCAGTGGCTCGCCCTGCACGCCGGCGCCCCCGGGGCGAGCTTCGCGCTGGACGCGCTGCTCGCCCGTCCCGATCTCACCCACGAGCAGGCCGAACAGGCCGTCACGGCGGCGATGACCTGGCTGGAACGCCATGCCGGCACCGACGCCGCGGGGTACGTCCTCAGCGGGGTGCTGGGCCGCGGCGACCTGCCGGAGTACGAGGCGGACGGCGTCCACACCCTCGCCTGCGCCTGGCTGGCCACCCGCACCGGCTCCCCGGAGGCCAACTTCACCCTCAACAAGCTGCTTTCCCGCACCGACCTCGCCGCGGAACAGGCCCGGCAGGCCATCGGCTCGGCGGAGCGGTGGCTGGGCCGGCACGGCGACAGCGACGCCGCGGAGTACGTCCTGCGCGCGCTGCTCTCCCGCCCCGACCTCACCGCCGGCCAGGCCCGCGACGCCGTCGGCCGCGCCACCCGCTGGCTGCGCCAGTACGGCACCGCCCGGAACGCCGGGTACGTCCTCGGCCCGCTGCTCGGCCACGGCACCCTCACCGCCGCACAGGCCCGGGAGGCGGTCACCGCGGCGCTGACCTGGCTCGCCCACCACGGCCATGTGCCCGAGGCGGAACTCGTGCTGACCTCCCTGCTCGGCCGCGGCGACCTGTCCCACGGCGAACGCGAGCAGGCCACCGCCTTCGCCACCCAGCGGGGACAGCAGAACGGCACCACGTACCGCGAGGCGAAGGCGCTATCGCGCCGCCTGGCCGCCCGGCACGGACCCGGCGACGAACAGGGGCGGGAGGACCTCGCCTCGGCCCTCGCCTGGCTCGAGCGGCACCCGGACCTCCCCGAGGCGGCGCAGGTGTTCCGGGCGGTCTTCGTCCACCACGAGCCGACCGGGGACGAGCTGCGCCGGACCGTGACCGCCGCGACGACCTGGCTGGGGCACCACGACACCCGGCCGGCCGCCTCCTACCTCCTGCAGCCGCTGCTGGAGCTGCGCGCACTCCCCGACGAGGACACCGGCCCGGTGGCCGCCCACGCCCTGGAGTGGCTGGCGCACCACCGGGAGAGCCCCCAGGCCAGCTACACCCTGGGCGCGCTGATCGCCAACAGGAGGATCACGGCCGAGACGCTGGACCGGGGGATCTCCCTCGCCGCGGACTGGCTCCAGCACAGCGTCACCTCGCCCGGCGCGAGCTTCGTGCTGGACAAGCTGCTGGCGCGCGGGGAGATCACGGGGGACCGGGCCCGGGCCGCGGTGGCCTTCACCCAGGTGTGGCTGGACCGCCATGTGACGATGCGCGCGGCCCGCTTCGTGCTCGAGCCGCTGCTCGCCCGCGCCGACCTCACCGCGGACGAGACCCGGCTCGCCGTGACCCACGCGTCGCGCTGGCTGCGGGAGTTCGGCTCCCTGCACGAGGCACGGCACGTGCTCGTGGCGGTGAACGCGCACGCCGGGCTCGGCCCGGAGGGAATCGGCCACGCCTTCGGCGACACCGTCACCTGGCTGGAACGCTACGACGGCCCGGCCAACGCGCAGACCGTACTGGCACCGCTCCTGGCCCGCGCCGACCTCGGCCCCGAACAGCTGCGCGCGTTGGCCGACTTCACCCTCGGACGGCTGCCGCACTACGCGGTCCCGGACTCCTGGCGGGTGCTGGGCCTGCTCGTGCAGCGCGCTGACCTGCCGCCGGACCAGGCCCGCGAGGTCGTCTCGCGGGTCGTCTCGGGGCTCCAGCCGGACCCCGTCGCCTACGACGCCAGCTTCCTCCTGGCCCCGTTCCTCGGCCGCCCCGACCTGACGGCGGCCCGGCGCGCGACGGCGGTCTCCTGGGCGCTGTCCTGGCTGGAGCAGTACATGCCCGTGTGGCGGTCCCGCTTCGTCCTGGCGGCCCTGCTGTCCCTGGCCGGGCTGTCCCCGGCCGAGGTCCGCCGGGTCGTCGCGTGGACGCTGGAATGGCTGGACCAGCACACCGACGGCACCGCCGACGGCTTCGTCACCGCCGGGGCCGAGGCGGTCCTTGAGCCGCTGCTCGCGCGCCCCGACCTCGGCGAGGACGAGATGCGGCAGGCCCGGGCCCGCCTGCCCCGGGCGGCACCGGCGCCGCGTGCCACCGCGTTCTGAGCCCCGGGGGTGTCACGGGGCCGGTTGTCGTTGACGACGACCGTGCGCTTGTACTGCGTCTTGCAGTTGCCACAGGAGCGGACCAGCTTGCCGAAGTTCTCGACCTGGAACTTGCTCACCACGAGCTTGCCCGCGCCGTTGAACTGCAGGACTTTGTCGTCGGCGTTCCTGGCGCCGCCGCCGTACACGGTGTACACGGCCGAGGCCATGCCCTGCGGTGGGCCGGACGGCAGTTGACGGGCCGAACCCCGATTCCGTAACACGAGGAAAACCTGAAACGGGTTCAACAGGGGAACAATCCAGCCAGCATCCGCGCACCTTGATCAGGCGACGAGGAGTACGACCATGTCCGAGACACAGAAGGCGGACCAACGGCCCGGCACCACACCGCCCGTCGGCAACGGCGTCGACCGGTACTTCAGAATCTCCGAACGGGGATCCACTTTCGGCCGGGAGATACGCGGCGGCTTCGCCACGTTCTTCACCATGGCCTACATCCTTGTCCTGAATCCCATCATCCTGGGCAGCGCCAAGGACAAGTTCGGCCACACCCTCGACACCGGTCAACTCGTCACCGCCACCGCGCTGGTGGCCTGTGTGATGACGGTCGTCATGGGCGTCGGGGGCAACCTCCCGCTCGCCATCGCCGCGGGTCTCGGCCTCAACGCCGTCGTCGCCTTCCAGCTCGCCCCGCTGATGAGCTGGGCGGACGCGATGGGCCTGGTCGTCCTCGAAGGCGCCGTCATCTGCCTGCTGGTGCTCACCGGGCTGCGCGAAGCGATCATGAACGCGATCCCGCAGCAGCTCAAGCAGGCCATCGGCGTCGGCATCGGCCTGTTCATCGCCTTCATCGGCTTCGTGGACGCCGGGTTCGTCAGCCGCATCCCGGACGCCGCGCACAGCACCGTGCCCGTCCAGCTCGGCGCGGTCGGCCGGCTGACCGGCTGGCCCGTACTGGTCTTCTGTCTGGGCGTGCTGCTGACCATCGCGCTGCTCGCCCGGAAGGTGAAGGGCGCGATCCTCATCAGCATCGTCACGATGACGGTCGTCGCCATCGTCATCGACGCGGTCGCCGACATCAAGAGCTGGGGCCTGACCACACCGAAGGTCCCGGACGAGATCGTCGCCGCCCCGGACTTCGGCCTCGTGGGTCACTTCAGCCTGTTCGGCGGCTTCGCGGAGGCGGGTGTGCTCACCGCCGTGCTGCTGGTCTTCACCCTCGTCCTGTCCGACTTCTTCGACGCCATGGGCACCATCGTCGGCATCAGCGCCGAGGCCGGACTGCTCGACGACCGGGGGCAGGTGCCCGGCATCGGCCGGGTGCTGTTCATCGACGGTGCCGCCGCCGTCGCCGGCGGGGTCGGCTCCGCCTCCTCCAACACCGCCTACATCGAGTCCGCGGCCGGCGTCGGGGAGGGCGCCCGCACCGGCTTCGCCAACCTCGTCACCGGCGGCCTGTTCGGGCTGGCGCTCTTCCTCACCCCGCTGCTGACCATCGTCCCGCTGCAGGCCGCCGCGCCCGCGCTGATCGCGGTGGGCTTCCTGATGATGACCCACGTCAAGCACATCGACTGGGACCGGTACGAGATCGCCATCCCGGCGTTCCTCACCATCGCCGCGATGCCGTTCACCTACTCCATCACCGACGGCATCGGCGCCGGCTTCCTGTCCTACGTGATCGTCAAGACCGTCCTGGGCAAGGCCCGCGAGGTCAACTGGCTGCTGTGGGGCGTCTCGGCGCTGTTCCTGGTGTACTTCGCCATCGATCCGGTGGAGCAGGCCCTGGGCGTCAAGTGACGCGGAGGGGGCGGTCCCGCCGGACCGCCCCCTCGTCCCGCTACTTGAGCGCCGCCCGCATCATGGCCCTGGCCACCGGCGCCGCGAGCCCGTTGCCGCTGACCTCCGAGCGGGCCGCGTCCGACTGCTCGACCATCACCGCGACGGCGACCTCCTTGCCGGTGCTGTCGGACTTGCCGTAGGAGGTGAACCAGGCGTACGGCGTCTTGCTGTTGTTCTCACCGTGCTGGGCGGTGCCGGTCTTGCCGCCGACCGTCGCCCCGTCGATCCGCGCGTTCGTGCCCGTACCGTCCCGGACCACCGTCTCCATCGCCGAGCGCAACTGAGCGGCGGTGTCCGAGGAGACGATCTCCTCGCTGTCCGCGCCGTCGTCGTAGTCCCGCAGCACATCGCCGTTGCCGTCGGTGATCCGCGACACCATGTGCGGCGAGACGAGCTTGCCGCCGTTCGCCATCACCGCGGACACCATGGCCATCTGCAGCGGGGTGGCGGTGACGTCGAACTGGCCGATGCCGGACAGGGCGGTCTGCGCCGCGTCCATGCCGGAGGGGTAGACGCTGGAGTACGCCCGCACCGGGACGTCCTGCTCCTTGTCGTTGAAGCCGAACTTCTCAGCCATGGCCCGCACCTTGTCCTGGCCGAGGTCAACGGCCATCTTGCCGAAGACGTTGTTGCAGGAGTAGCGGAGCGCGACCCGGATCGAGGCGTTCTCGCAGGGGGCCGACTTGTTCTCGTTGGCCAGGACCCGGCTGGTGCCCCGCAGGGTGTACGGATCGGGGCTGTCGGTCGGGTCGTCCACGTTCTCGTAGAGCCCGTTCTCCAGCGCGGCGGCCGCCACGACCAGTTTGAACGTCGAGCCCGGCGGCAGCGGCTGGCGCAGCGCGCGGTTGGTGAGCGGTTTGTCCTTGTCCGTGGTGAGCGACTTCCAGGCGGCCCCGGCGGTGTTGGCGTCGGTGAGCCGCGTGGGGTCGTACGACGGCGTCGACACCACGGCCAGGATCTTCCCGGTCTTCGGGTCGAGGGCGACCGCGGCGCCCTTGTTGCCGCCGAGTGCCCGGTACGCCGCCTTCTGCACGGCGGGGTCGATCGTCGTCAGCACGTTGCCCGGATCGGCGCGCTTGCCGGTCACCGTGTCCAGCACGGTCTTCAGCTTGCTGTCCGTGCCGTTCAGCAGGTCCTGGTAGATGCCCTCCAACTGGGTCGGGGCGTACGCCTGCGAGGCGTAGCCCGTCACCGCCGCGTACAGTCTCCCGTCCTTGTAGGTCCGCTTGTACGCGAGGTCGCCGCCCTTCGTCCGCGCCGAGCCGGTGACGGGGCTGCCCGCCACGATGATGTTCCCCAGTGGCTGCGCGTACGTATGGATGGCGTTCCGCCGGTTTGCCTGGTCGTCCGCGAGGGCCGTGCCGTCGTAGTACTGCACCCAGGTCGCCCTGACCAGCAGGGCGAGCACGAGCAGCAGTGTGAAGACGGACGCCCGCCTGATCGTCTTGTTCATCCCGCCCGTGATGACGACCGGGGCGGGGCAATCGTTCCCGTACGCCCGATTTTCTCATCCCGCGTTCAGAAAGCCGGCCTCGTACGCGGCGATCACCGCCTGGGTCCGGTCCCGGGTGCCGGTCTTGGCCAGCACCGCCGCGACGTGCGACTTCACGGTGGCGGGGCCGACGCCCAGCCGCCGGGCCAGCTCGGCGTTGGTGAGCCCGGCGGCCAGGAGCCGCAGCGTCTCGCTCTCGCGTCCGGTGAGTCCGCTCACCCAGGCCGGGGGAGCGGACGCCCGCCGCGCGTGCGCGGCCGCGAGGGACCGCAGGGCCGACGGGAACAGCAGGCTGTCGGTGCGCGCGACCAGCCGCACCGTCTGGACCAGCGTCTCGGCGTCGGCCCGTTTCAGCAGGAACCCGGCGGCCCCGGCGCACAGCGCCTCGTACACGTAGGAGTCGTTCTCGAAGGTGGTCACGACCACGATCCGGGGCGGCCCGTCGAGACCGGCGAGGATCTGCTCGGTGGCCCGGATGCCGTCGGTCTCCGGCATGCGGACGTCCATGAGGACCACGTCGGGGCGCAGCTCCCGGACGACGGACACGGCCTCGGCGCCGGTCGCCGCCTCGCCCACCACCTCGATGCCGGGCTCGGCGGAGAGGATGGCGCGCAGCGCGGTGCGCACCATGCGCTCGTCGTCGGCGATGACGACCCGGATCGCGGGCTGGGTCATGACGGTCCCTTCGTCGCTCACGCGTGTTCCCGCACGGGCAGCCGGACGTGCAGGCGCCAGGTGCCCCCGGCCGCCCCGGCCCGCGCCGTGCCGCCCAGCAGCCGCACCCGGTCGGCGACGCCGCGCAGACCGTGGCCGCCGCCGGGGCGGGCCGCGGGGCCGGCGCCGAGCGGGTTCTCCATGGTGATCTCCAGCCGGCCGCCGGTGGTGGTGATGCGGAGCGTGACCGGTTCGCCGGCGTGTCTGAGGGCGTTGCTCAGGCCCTCCTGCACGATCCGGTACGCCTCCCGGGAGACCAGCGGGGGCAGGGCGGCGGGATCGGTGCCGACGGTGGCCGTCACCACCTGTCCGGCCGCCCGGGTCCGGCGCAGCAGCCCGTCCAGGTCGGTGGCGAGGGTCGGCGCGGGCGCGGTGCCGGGGGCGTCGCCGTCCCGCAGGACGCCCAGCACCGCGTCGAGTTCACCGACCGTGCGCCGGGTGGTCTCCTCGATGGCGGCCAGCGCCTCGCGGACGAACTCCGGGTCGCTGTCCAGGACGCGGCGGGCGGCGCCCGCCTGCAAAGTGACGGCGCTCAGCGCGTGGCCGACCGAGTCGTGCAGTTCGCGCGCGAGCCGGTTGCGCACGGCGAGGTCGGCGGCGCGGGCCTCGGCCGCGGCGAGCCGGTCCTCGGGGGTGGGCCCGAGCAGGGCGGGCGCGCAGCGGGCGAGCAGGGCCCCGGCGGCCGCCGCGCAGGCGGCGAGGGCGGCCAGCATGGCGAGACCGGCCACCGGACACAGCACTCGCGCCCACGGGTGGTCCAGGACTCCGGGCAGGTCCAGTGGGCTGCCCCACAGCGGGGCCACCAGGGGCAGCACGACGAGGGCGGCCGCGAACGGCGGCAGGGCCAGCGACATCCCGGAGACGATCCCGCCCAGCCCCAGATGCAGCGTGAACCAGAGCGCCGTACGGCCCCGTTCCGCCCGGGTGCGGGCCGGACCGTCGGCGAGGGCACCCGCCTCCACGCCGCACAGCGCGCGCACCGCGCCCGACTCCAGTGGCCGGGTCGGCGGGAACAGCGAGGTGACCGCGGCGATGGGCAACCCCACGGCGAACGCCCCGAGTTGCAGGTAGAAGTCGCCGAGGACGTCGTCCGCGCCGGTGAGCGGACCGAGGATCACCGAGCCGACGAGGACATAGGGAACGGCGAGCGCGCCGCCCAGCACCAGATGGATCCAGCGCCGCCGCGCCCGCCCGCCGAACAGGAACGCCGTCGCCCGTCCCGGCGGGGCCGGAGCGGGGGAGGGGGAGGTCGGCATGGACCGACTCTCCCGTACCGCACCGGTGTCGCACCTCATGCGCGGTGATGATCCCGGTCCACCGGACGGGGGAGACCACCCCGCCCGCGACTACAGCCGCCGCGTCGCCAGCGTCAGCCGGTCCCGTGCGTCGAACAGCGCGTCCTTGATCATCTGTTCGTGGGCGGGGGTCAGCCGCGCCACCGGCACCGAGCAGCTGATGGCGTCCCGGGCGGGTGTGCGGTAGGGGATCGCCACGCCGAAGCAGCGCAGCCCCAGCGTGTTCTCCTCGCGGTCGACGGCGAAGCCCTGCTCGCGGATCTGGTGCAGTTCCTCGATCAGCTTCTCGCGGTCGGTGATGGTGTGCTCGGTGAGCGCGGGCAGGGTCTCCGGCAGCAGCTTGCGCACCTGCTCGTCGGTGTGGGTGGCGAGCAGCGCCTTGCCGAGGGAGGTGGAGTGGGCGGGCAGCCGCCGGCCGACCCGGGTGAACGGGCGCAGGTAGTGCTGCGACTGCCGGGTGGCCAGGTACACCACGTTCGTGCCGTCGAGCCGGGCCAGGTGGATGGTCTCCGTGGTGTCGTCGGAGAGGCGGTCGAGGGTCGGCCGGGCGGACGCCACCACCTCGTCGCCGTCGATGTAGGAGGTACCGACCAGCAGCGCCCGCACCCCGATGCCGTACCGCGTCCCCGTGGCGTCCGTCTCCACCCAGCCCAGCTCCACGAGCGTGCGCAGCAGCATGTACAGGCTGGACTTGGGGTAGCCCACGGCCTCCTGCACGGCCGCGAGGGAGTGCATGCCGGGCTTGCCGGCGAAGTACTCGAGCAATTCAACGGTCCGCACCGCGGACTTGACCTGGGCCCCGCCCGTCTCGCCTGCCGACATCGCCCTTGACCCCTTCATTCGACGGGAAATAGTCTCCGAGCAGCATATTCATCATCAGAGACAGCGTTCAGTATATCGAACGCGGCTGATGGTTACCCAGCGAATGCGGCCTTACTTGGAGGGACCCGCGGTGGCAGCAGCACCAGTCTGGAGTGTCGACCCGCGCACCGGGAAGCAGCGTGAACAGGTTGCGGTGGAGGCCACAGCCCAGGAGGTGGACGCGGCCGTCCGGGCGGCGCGGGCCGCGCGCGGCGCCCTCGCCGACCGCGCCGTGCGCTCGGCCTTCCTCCGCTCGGCCGCCGCCGGCCTGGACGCGGCCGCGGACGGCCTGATCGAGACCGCCGACGCCGAGACCGCCCTCGGACCGGTCCGCCTCACCGGCGAACTCGCCCGGACCGTGTACCAGTTGCGGGCCTTCGCCGACATCGTCGACGAGGGCGCCTTCCTGGACGTGATCGTCGACCACCCCGACGACACCGCCACCCCGCCGGTCCCGGACCTGCGCCGGTACAAGGTGCCGCTGGGGGTGGTGGCCGTCTACTCCGCCTCCAACTTCCCCTTCGCCTTCTCCGTGGCCGGCGGCGACACCGCCAGCGCCCTGGCCGCGGGCTGCCCGGTGGTGGTCAAGGCCCACCCCGACCACCCGGCCCTGTCCGAGCTGGTCGCCGGGGTGCTGCGCCGTGCCGCCGCCGAACACGGCATCCCCGAGGGCGTCGTCGGCCTCGTGCACGGCTTCGAGGCGGGCGTCGAGCTGATCGGCCACCCGCTGGTCGCCGCGGCGGGCTTCACCGGTTCGGTGCGCGGCGGGCGCGCCCTGTTCGACGCGGCGGCCGCGCGCGCGGTGCCGATCCCGTTCCACGGTGAGCTGGGCTCGCTGAACCCCGTCCTGGTCACCGAGGAGGCCGCGGCCGAGCGCGCCGAGGCGATCGGCTCCGGGCTCGCCGGGTCCATGACCCTCGGCGTCGGCCAGTTCTGCGTCAAGCCGGGCCTGGTGCTGGTGCCGTCCGGCGACGCCGGCGACACGCTGCTGAAGTCGCTGGCCGACGCCGTCGGCGACACCGCCGCCGGGGTGCTGCTCGACCACCGGATGCGCGACAACTTCATCGCGGGTGTCGCCGAACGCGCCCAGCTGCCGGGAGTGGAGACGCCGGTCATGCCGGGCGCGCGCGGCGAGCACACGGTGAGCGCGGGCTTCCTGACCGTCCCGGCGAGCGGTCTGACCGCCGAGGGGGCGTACGACCTGCTGCTGGAGGAGTGCTTCGGGCCGGTGACGGTGGTGGTCCGCTACGCCGACGACGCCGAGGCCACGGCGGTGCTGTCGCGGCTGCCGGGCAACCTCACGGCCACGGTCCACCTGTCGGCCGGGGAGGCCGCCGGCGAGGGGCGCGGCGCGGAGATCCTGGCCGAACTGACGCCGCTGGCCGGGCGCGTGCTGGTCGACGCCTGGCCGACCGGGGTGGCGGTGGCGCCGGCCCAGCACCACGGCGGCCCGTACCCCGCGACCACCTCCACCTCCACCTCCGTGGGCGGCACCGCCATCGAGCGCTGGCTGCGGCCGGTCGCCTACCAGAACGCGCCCGAGGCCCTGCTGCCCTGGGAGCTGCGCGACGACAACCCGCTCGGGCTGCCCCGCCGGTTCAACGGCCGGCTGGAGCGCTGAGCGGATCAGCCGGACGCCGGACAAGGAACCTGGGACACTCGCGCGATGGACGTAGAACTCCCCGAACTGCCCTTCTCCCTGCGGACCTACGGGCCTGACGGCAACTGGTCCTACGAGGGCGGCGTGCTCACCGGCTGGGCCGGACCCCGGCAGGACCGGTTCGTGCCGCCCACCGGCGAGGCCCTCGACCCCGCCGCCGACGCGCCCCGGCTGCTCGGGGCGCCCGAGGGGGACTTCCAGCTCATAGCCAGGGTCACTGTGGGGTTCGGCGCCTCCTTCGACGCCGGGGTCCTGTACGTCCACGTCGGCGACCGCGCCTGGGCCAAGCTCTGTCTGGAGTACTCCCCGGACGTGCCCACCGTCTGCACGGTGGTCACCCGGGGGCACTCCGACGACGCCAACTCCTTCACTGTAGAAGGAAGTTCGGCGTGGCTGCGGATCAGCCGGACCGGCCGCGCCTTCGCCTTCCACGCCTCCCGGGACGGCCGGCACTGGACCTTCGTCCGGCTCTTCACCCTGGGCGAGGAGAAGGAGTCCGGCGCGGCGCTGGTCGGCTTCATGACCCAGTCGCCGCTGGGCGAGGGCTGTGTGGTGACCTACGACCACCTGGAGTTCCGGGCCGGCTGGCCGGACGACCTGCGCGACGGCGGCTGAGCACGACGGCCGGGGCGCCCCTGGGGAACCGGAGCCGCGCCCCGGCACGTCTACAGGTGCATGATCGACGCACGCCGGACCCCCCGGTCACTGATGATCAGGACCGCCCTGCCCGCGGAGGCCGAGGCCGTCGCCGATGTGATGGTGCGGGCCCGGTCCACGTACTACCCTGACGGCCTTCCGGACCCGGACGTCGACTGGACGGAACGGTGGCGCCAGGCCATCGAACGGCCCGACGGCCACGTGCTGTGCGCGGTGCGCGACGCCCGTTTGGTGGGCCTGGCCTCCTTCCGTGCCCCGGAGGGCTCGCCCGCCGGGGCGGTGAAGCTGTTCCAGTTCCACGTCGCCCCCGGCCACTGGCGGGAGGGCATCGGCACCGCCCTGCACGCCGCCTGCGTGGAGCAGTGGCGGGCCGACGGCACCCGGACGGCCGCGCTCGAGGTGCACGTCGACAACCTCCGTGCCCAGGCCTTCTACGCCCGCCAGGGCTGGGTCCCGGACCCCGAGCACCCGGACGACGGCCATCTCCACCTCAACCTGGTGTTCACGGTCCCCGGGGAATGAACCCCGCTGCTTGAACGTTCACGTACGCGCGCGGAGACCGCCTCCGCCGCCGTACGAGCTGGAGAAGAGCCGAGAGCATGCGCGTCGAAATCTGGAGCGACATCGCCTGTCCCTGGTGCTACGTCGGAAAGGCCCGCTTCGAGAAGGCGCTCGCGGCCTTCCCGCACCGCGACGACGTCGAGGTGGTGCACCGCTCCTTCGAGCTGGACCCCGGCCGTGCCAAGGGAGACGTCCAGCCGGTGCTCACCATGCTCACCCGGAAGTACGGCATGAGCGAGGCGCAGGCCCAGGCGGGCGAGGACAACCTGGGCGCCCAGGCCGCCGCCGAGGGACTGGACTACCGCACCCGAGGCCGCGACCACGGCAGCACCTTCGACATGCACCGCCTGCTGCACTTCGCCAAGGGCCGGGGGAAGCAGGACGAGCTGCTGCAGATCCTCTACCGGGCCAACTTCGCCGAGGAGCGGTCGGTGTACGCCGAGGGCGACGAGCGGCTGGTGGAGCTGGCCGCCGAGGCCGGCCTGGACGCCGAGGCGGCCCGGGCGGTTCTCGCCGACCCCGCCGCCCACGCCGACGAGGTCCGCGCCGACGAGCGCGAGGCCGCCGAGCTCGGCGCCACCGGCGTGCCCTTCTTCGTCCTCGACCGCGCGTACGGCGTCTCCGGCGCCCAGCCCGCCGAGGTCTTCACCCAGGCGCTGACCCAGGCCTGGGGCGAGCGCTCCCCGCTGAAGCCGGTCGGCCAGGGCACCGCCGAGGCCTGTGGCCCGGACGGGTGCGCGGTGCCCCAGTACTGAGAAACCACAGGTCGGCGCGGACGTATAAGGGTCGCTGAGAGGATCCGCGTAGAAATACGCGATGGACTGGCACTTCATCGGGCCGCAGAGTGGAGCCATGGAGACCACGGAGACGTTCGAGAGCCTCGTCCGCGCCGAGTTCGCCCCCAGGACCAGCTACCTCAACACGGCCAGCAACGGCCTGCTGCCCGCCCGTACCGTCACCGCCCTGCACGAGGCGGCGCTGCTGCGGGCCGAGGGCCTGCCGCTGCTGCCGCTGTACGAGGACGTCGAGGCCTGCCGGGCCGCCTACGCCCGGCTCGCCGGCGTTCCGGCCGCCCGTGTCGCGGCCGGCGTCTCGGTCGCCGCGCACACCGGGGTGATCGCCGCCTCGCTCCCCGCGGGCGCCGAAGTCCTCACCGTCGAGGACGACTTCACCTCCGTGGTGAACCCCTTTCACGTCCGCGGCGACCTCAAGGTCCGCGCGGTCCCGCTGGAGCGGATCGCCGAGTCCGTCCGCCCGGGCACCGCGCTCGTCGCGCTCAGCGCGGTCCAGTCCGCCGACGGACGGATCGCCGACCTGGCCGCCGTGCGCGAGGCCGCCCGCGAGCACGGCGCGCGCACCTACGTCGACCACTCCCAGTCCGCCGGCTGGCTCCCGGTGGACGCGGATGCCTTCGACTTCAGCGCCGCGGTCTCCTTCAAGTGGCTCCTCGGCCCGCACGGCGCGGCGTTCCTGGTGGTCCCGGAGGACTTCGGCGGGCTGAGCCCGGTGCTGGCGGGCTGGGTCGCGGGGGAGCGGCCGTGGGACAGCTGCTACGGCCCGGTCGGGGAACTCGCGCACTCCGCACGGCAGTTCGACCTCAGTCATGCCCTGTTCACCTACGCCGGGCTGCGCCGCTCCCTTGAGCTGATCGAGGAGATCGGGCTGCCCGCCGTGCACGCGCACGCCGTGGGGCTCGCCGACCGGTTCCGGGCCGGGCTCGCCGGCCTCGGCCACGAGCCGGTGCCCGCGCCCGGCTCGGCCATCGTCTCGGTGCCGGGGCTCGGTGACCGCCAGCCCGGGCTGGGGGAGGCGGGCATCGTGGTGTCCGACCGCGCGGGCCGTCTGCGCGCGGCCTTCCACCTCTACAACACGCCGGCGGACGTGGACCGTCTGCTGGACGCGCTGTCCGGCTGACAGCACGACCGGGCCGGGGCCTCCCGTCCCACACGAGGAGGCCCCGGCCCGGTGGTCGGGGGTGCTGCCTGCGCCTACTTCACCGGAGTGAAGTCCCGCGCCCCAATGAATTCCGGCCTGCGCACCGGTGCCGCGAACGGCTCCACCGCCTTGTTCTCCACGCTGTTGAAGACGATGAAGACGTTGCTGCGCGGGAACGGCGTGATGTTGTCGCCGGAGCCGTGCATGCAGTTGCAGTCGAACCAGGTCGCCGAGCCGGCCTTGCCGGTGAACAGCCGGATGCCGTGCTCGGCGGCCAGCTTCGTCAGCGCCTCGTCGGACGGGGTGCCCGCGTCCTGCATCTGCAGCGACTTCTTGTAGTTGTCCTTGGGCGTGGCCCCCGCGCAGCCCAGGAACGTGCGGTGCGAGCCCGGCATGATCATGAGCCCGCCGTTGGTGTCGTGATTCTCGGTCAGCGCGATCGAGACGGACACCGTGCGCATGTTCGGCAGGCCGTCCTCGGCGTGCCAGGTCTCGAAGTCCGAGTGCCAGTAGAAGCCGCTCGCGCCGAAGCCCGGCTTGACGTTGATCCGCGACTGGTGGACGTACACGTCCGAACCGAGGATCTGCCGGGCCCGGCCGACCACCCGCTCGTCGCGCACGAGCCTCGCGAACACCTCGCTGATCCGGTGCACTTCGAAGACCGAGCGGATCTCCTTCGACTGCGGCTCGACGATCGAGCGCTCGTCGGCCCGGATCGCCGGGTCGGCGACCAGCCGGTCCAGCTCGCCCCGGTAGACCTCGACCTCGTCCGGGGTGATCAGCTGGTCGACCGCGAGGAAGCCGTCGCGCTCGAACGCCTGCAGATCGGCCGTCGGGATCGGGCCGGGTGTGTCGGGGGAGCCCCAGACCACCGGGTCCTGACGGGGCACGGCCACCTCACTGGTGCCGCGGCTGGGATACAGGTCGGTGACAGCGGTCATGGGTGTCACACCTCCTCGGGCTCGGTGAGCAGCGGGTATACGCCGTTCTCGTCGTGGTCCTCCCGTCCGGTCACGGGCGGGTTGAACACGCAGATGCAGTGGAAGTCCTCCTTGACACGCAGCGTGTGCCGCTCGTGCCCGTTCAGGAGGTACGTGGTGCCGGGAGTGATGGTGTACGTCTTCCCGGTCTCGCGGTCGGTGAGCTCGGCCTCGCCCTTGGTGCAGACGACGGCCTCGATGTGGTTGGCGTACCACATGTGCGTCTCGGTGCCGGCGTACAGGATGGTCTCGTGCACGGAGAAGCCGACCCGCTCCTTGGCGAGGACGATCCGCTTGCTCTCCCACGTGCCGGACGCGGACTTGATGTGCCGGTCGGTGCCTTCGATGTCCTTGAACGATCGGACGATCACGGTGCTGAACTTCCTCCTGGTCGTACGGTGTGCTGTGCGTGCGGCCGGTGGGCCGTACGGAGCGGGTCAGGCGGTCTCGCGGACCGAGCGGGAGAGGATGCTGAGACCCTCTTCCAGCTCCTCGGGGGTGATGGTGAGCGCGGGCAGCAGCTTGACGACCTCGCCCTCCGGCCCCGACGTCTCGATGAGCAGTCCCAGTTCGAAGGCGCGCCGGGCGACCCGTGAGGCGCGCTCCTTGTCGCGGAACTCCAGGCCCCACACCAGGCCGCGGCCGCGGTACTCCTTCACGTCGGCGAGGTTCTCCTCGGTGATGGAGATCAGCGCCTGCTCGAGCTGCTCGCCGCGGGTGCGGGTCTGCTTCTCCATGGCGGAGCCGTCGGTCCAGTACGTCTCGAGGGCCGCGGTGGCGGTGACGAACGCGGGGTTGTTGCCGCGGAAGGTGCCGTTGTGCTCGCCCGGCTCCCAGACGTCCAGCTCGGGCTTGAACAGGCACAGCGACATCGGCAGGCCGTAACCGCTGATCGACTTCGACACGGTGACGATGTCGGGCGTGACCCCCGCCTCCTCGAAGGAGAAGAAGGCGCCCGTGCGGCCGCAGCCCATCTGGATGTCGTCGACTATGAGCAGCATGTCCTGGCGCTCGCACAGCTCGGCCAGCGCGCGCAGCCACTCCGGGCGCGCGACGTTGATGCCGCCCTCGCCCTGGACCGTCTCCACGATCACGGCGGCCGGCTTGTTGAGGCCGGACCCCTGGTCCTCGAGCAGCCGCTCGAACCACAGGAAGTCGGGGACCTGGCCGTCGAAGTAGTTGTCGAACGGCATGGGGGTGCCGTGCACCAGCGGGATGCCCGCGCCGGCCCGCTTGAAGGCGTTGCCGGTGACCGCGAGGGACCCCAGGGACATGCCGTGGAAGGCGTTCGTGAAGGACACGATCGCCTCCCGGCCCTTCACCTTGCGGGCGAGCTTCAGCGCCGACTCGACGGCGTTGGTGCCCGTCGGGCCCGGGAACATGACCTTGTACGGCAGGTCGCGCGGGCGCAGCACCAGGTTCTCGAAGGTCTGCAGGAAGTTCCGCTTGGCGGTGGTCGACATGTCCAGGCCGTGGGTGACGCCGTCCCGGGACAGGTAGTCGATGAGCGCCCGTTTGAGTACCGGGTTGTTGTGCCCGTAGTTGAGTGAGCCGGCCCCGGCGAAGAAGTCGAGATACGCGTGGCCGTCCTCGTCGTACATCCGGCTGCCCTGCGCACGGTCGAACACGGTGGGCCAGCCGCGGCAGTAGCTGCGAACCTCGGACTCGAGGGTCTCGAAGACGCTCAGGTCGGGCTGGGTGATCGTCACGGTGAATCGCTCCTCAGTGCGCGGTGGTGGGGGCCAGAGGGCCGATGCGGTACAGGACTTCGGGGTCGTGCGGGCCGTCCGGGAAAAGGCCGGCCTGGAACAGCACCTCGCGGGTGACGTCCGCGCCGTGCCGGGCCGCGAACGAGGTGAACAGCCGCTCGGAGGCGGTGTTCCCCGGGGTGATGGTGGTCTCGATGCCGGTGATCCCGCGCTCTTCGGCGAGCCGGGCGGTCAGCCCGTCGAGCAGCGCGGCGGCGATGCCGTGGCCGCGGTAGGCGGAGTCCACGGCCACCTGCCAGACGAGCAGGGTGCGGGGGTCGTCCGGCCGCACGTACCCGGTGACGAAACCGACGGGCTCGCCGTCCGCGTCGCGGGCCACCGCCGAGGTGGCCGCGAAGTCCCGGCACCACAGCAGATAGCTGTACGAGGAGTTCAGGTCGAGGGTTTTCGATTCCTTGGCGAGCCGCCAGAGCGAGGCTCCGTCGGTCACCGCCGGTCGGTCGATCAGCAGGTCTGCTGGTGCGGCAGTCATGCGGAAGGAATTTAGCGAGACAAATTGAAGAATGCACGGGCAGGGGCGCCGGGAGTCGTGTTCAGGGTAGTTAAATGTCGGGTTTGACCCACATCAAAATAGGACAAAAGACCTCGCTTGTGGAGTGTGTCACATGCATGAAACTTGCCGGAAAACCTCCCCGTTTAGCTTCGCAAAAAGCGGGCAGAAGAAGACGGGAAGCTATCGATGGGTGAATTCGCGGGAATTGTGAAAGTGATTTGAATTCCCACTCGGGCAATGAAAACGGCCCGCACGGTGTGTGCGGGCCGTCGTTTCGCGGACTTCTGTGGTCACCGCCAGGCTTCGTCGGCCGCCCGGCGGGCCGCCGTCACGTCCACCGTCATCCCGTGCTCGGCGAGCGCCGCGCCCAGCGCCGCGAGACAGGCGTGCACGGCGTCCGGCGTGGCGTCCGGCCCGTAGTGGTTCACCCGGATCATCTCCTTGGCCAGGGCGCCCCCGCCGGCGGCCAGCGGCAGTCCCGCGTCGTTCCCCAGCGCGTGCGCCACCAGCTCAGACGCCACCGTCCCGGACGGCGCCCGCAGGGTGGTGGCCACCGGCGCCGCGTCCTTCGCCTCGTACACGTACGGCTCCAGGCCGCCGCCCAGGGCCACCGCGCCCGCCCGGGTGGCCCGCGCGGCCGCGGCGTGCCGCGCCATCACCGCGTCGAGGCCCGCCGACTCGATCCGTTCCAGACACGCCTCCAGCGCCAGCATCTCCAGCTGGGCGGGAGCGTGCAGCAGCGCCTTGCGGCCGCCGTCGATCCAGCGGTCCTTCCAGTCCAGCAGGGAGAGGTACGAGCGGCGCGGGGCGTCCGGGTTGGCCGCCATGCGCGCCCACGCCCGCTCGCTCACCGAGATCGCCGACACCCCGGCCGGTCCGCCCATCGCCTTCTGGGCCCCGATCACGCACAGGTCCACACCCCACGCGTCCGGCAGCACCGGCTCCGCGCCGACCGAGGCGACCGCGTCCAGGTAGAACAGCGCGCCGTGCTCGCGCACCACCTCGCCGATCTCCGCTGCCGGGTTGGTGTTGCCCGTCGCCGCCTCCGCGTGGACCAGCGACACGAAGTCGATCTCCGGATGCCGGGCGAACGCCTCGCGGATCCGCTCGGCGGTCACCGCCGTGTGGAAGGGCACGTCGACGTCGTGCACCGTGGCCCCGCAGTCCCGCAGCCAGTTGCCGAAGGTCTGCCCGTACGGCCCCGTGATCACGTTCAGTGCCGTCGTGCCGGGCCCGGCCGCCCCGCGGATCGCGCCCTCCAGCGGCAGCAGCGCCTCGCCCTGGGTGATCAGCACGTCCTGCCGGGTGTCCAGCAGCCGGGCCACCCGGTCCTCGATGGCGGCGAACCGTTCGGCGCTCAGCGGGGGCAGATCGAGGAGGGGGTGGGTCACGGCGCTGCTCTCTTCGCTCACGAGGGTCCAGGGGGCCGGCCGGAGGCCGCCGGGAACGAGGGTAACGCTCGCCCTCCGCCGCCCCGGCGACCGGCGAGTTCTCAGGCCGGAAGGCCCTTCGGCCATCGGTTTGATTTGAGAGACCCAAACCTCTCCTTATAATCGGAACCCACGATTCCCCCACTGGAGATCCCCCATGAATACGCTCCTCCGGCGCCGGACCCGCCTTCTGGCCGCCACCACCGCCACGGCCGGGCTCGTGCTCGTGGCCGGCTGCTCCTCGGGCGACGGGGGGAGCGGCGCCACGGTCAAGGGGGTCCACCTCGTCAAGGCCGGGCAGCTCACCACCTGCACCCACCTGCCGTACCCGCCGTTCCAGTCGGAGGTGAACGGCAAGGTGCAGGGCTTCGACGTCGACCTCGTCGACCTCGTCGCCAAGAACCTCGGCGTCAAGCAGCAGATCCTGGACACGCCGTTCGAGAACTTCAAGACCGGCGCGTTCCTCAACTCCGGGCAGTGCGACCTGGCCGCGGCCGGCATGACCATCACCGCCGAACGCAAGAAGAACGTCGACTTCTCCGACCCGTACTTCGAGGCCACCCAGGCGGTCCTCGTCGACCGGAGCAGCGGGGTCAACTCCCTCGAGGACGTCAAGGCAAAGGGCAAGAAGCTCGGCGCTCAGGCTCAGACGACCGGCGAGGACTACGTCAAGGGCAAGGGCTACGACCCGATCTCCTTCGAGTCCTCCGACGCGGTCCTCAACGGCCTGCGCACCGGCCAGGTCCAGGCCGTCGTCATCGACTACCCGGTCGTCCAGGGCTGGCTGAAGGACAAGGCCAACGCGGACAAGTTCAAGGTCGTCGGCAACCTCAAGACCGGTGAGCAGTACGGCTTCACCGTCAAGAAGGGCAACACCGAGCTGCGTGAGGCCCTGAACAAGGCGATCGCCGACGCGAAGGCCGACGGCACGTACAAGAAGCTGTACGAGAAGTGGATCGGCCCGTACGACGCGTCCGCCGCCTCTCCCTCGGCCTCATGACCGACACCGGCGTACGACTCCAGCCGAAGAAGAAGGGCCTGACCCGGCGGCAGCGGCGCAGCCTGTCCCGGGCCGTGCAGTACGTGGTGTTCGCCGCCGCCGTGATCGCGTTCGCGGTCGCGGCGGACTGGGGCCGGCTGAAGAACCAGTTCGCCCAGGGCGGCATCGCCAAGCAGATGTTCCCCGAGGTCATCACGCTGGCGCTGAAGAACACCGTGCTCTACACGCTGTCCGGCTTCGTCGTCGGACTCGTCCTCGGCATGGTCATCGCGTTGATGCGGCTGTCGTCCGTGGGCCCGTACCGCTGGGTGGCGGGCATCTACATCGAGATCTTCCGCGGTCTGCCGGCGCTGCTGATCTTCATCTTCGTCGGCGTGGCCGTGCCGCTGGCCTTCCCGGGCACGGAGATCCCGGGCGGCACCTACGGCAAGGTCGCCATCGCGCTCGGCCTGGTCTCGGCCGCGTACATGGCGGAGACGATCCGCGCCGGCATCCAGGCGGTGCCCAAGGGGCAGATGGAGGCCGCCCGTTCGCTCGGCTTCTCACCCACCCGGGCCATGGTCTCGATCATCGTCCCGCAGGCCTTCCGGATCATCCTGCCGCCGCTCACCAACGAACTCGTCCTGCTCTTCAAGGACTCCTCGCTGGTGCTGTTCCTCGGCGTCACCCTGGAGGAGCGCGAACTGTCCAAGTACGGCCGCGATCTGGCCAGTACCACCGCCAACTCCACGCCTATCCTGGTCGCGGGCCTGTGCTACCTGCTGGTGACCATCCCGCTCGGCTACGTCGTCCGGCGCATGGAGTCCAGGTCCCAGGAGGCGATCCGATGAGCAGCGCGGAGATCCAGGTCCGGGACCTGCACAAGTCCTTCGGCGACAACCATGTGCTGCGCGGCATCGACCTGGAGATCGGCCAGGGCGAGGTCGTCTGCGTCATCGGGCCCTCCGGCTCCGGCAAGTCCACGCTGCTGCGCTGCGTGAACCTGCTCGAAGAGCCCACCAAGGGCCAGGTCTTCGTCGGCGGCACCGAACTGACCGACCCCGACGTCGACATCGACGCCGTACGCCGCCGTATCGGCATGGTCTTCCAGCAGTTCAACCTCTTCCCGCACCTGAACGTCACCGACAACCTCACGCTGCCGCAGCGCCGGGTCCTCGGCCGGGACAAGGCGACGGCCGCCCGGATCGCCGCCGAGAACCTGGACCGCGTCGGCCTGGCCGAGAAGGCGCGGGCCTACCCGTCCTCCCTCTCCGGCGGCCAGCAGCAGCGGGTGGCCATCGCCCGCGCGCTCGCCATGGGCCCCGAGGTGATGCTGTTCGACGAGCCGACCTCCGCGCTCGACCCCGAACTGGTCGGGGACGTCCTCGCGGTCATGCGCCGGCTCGCCGAGGAGGGCATGACCATGATGGTCGTCACCCACGAGATGACCTTCGCGCGCGAGGTCGCCGACCGGGTCGTCTTCATGGACGGCGGCCTGATCGTCGAGGAGGGCCGCCCCGGCCAGGTCATCGGCGCCCCGCGGCACGAGCGCACCCGTCACTTCCTCTCCCGTCTGCTGGACCCGGCGATGGCCGAGGTCGAGGAGGAGACCTCGGACCAGGTGGGCGGGCCCGGAGCCGAGCGGTAGACCGGTGGGTGGGCCCGGGCCCCGGCTGGCTAGGGTGCCGGGTATGAGCGATGACGCGGTGCTGCATGTGAGGGGGCGGGTCCTGGCCGGGCCCGAGGACGTCCGCGACGAACTGTGGGTGGTCGGGGGCCGCGTCTCCTACGACCGCCCCGCCGGGGCGCGTGACATCACCACCGTCGAGGGCTGGGCGCTGCCCGGCCTGGTCGACGCGCACTGCCACGTCGGCCTCGGCACCGACGGCCCGGTGGACGCGGACACCGCCGAGAAGCAGGCGCTGACCGACCGGGAGCGGGGCACGCTGCTGATCCGGGACGCCGGCTCCCCCTCCGACACCCGCTGGATCGACGACCGCGAGGACCTCCCGAAGATCATCCGGGCGGGCCGGCACATCGCCCGCACCCGCCGTTACATCCGCAACTACGCGTGGGAGGTCGAGCCGGAGGACCTGGTCGCCCACGTCGCCCGGGAGGCGGAGCGCGGCGACGGCTGGGTGAAACTGGTCGGCGACTGGATCGACCGCGACCTCGGAGACCTGTCCGCCTGCTGGCCGCGGGAGGCGGCCGAGGCCGCCATCGCCGAGGCCCATCGGCTGGGCGCCCGCGTCACCGCGCACTGCTTCGCCGAGAGCTCGCTCCGTGACCTGGTCGAGGCCGGCATCGACTGCGTCGAGCACGCCACGGGCCTCACGGACGACCTGATCCCGCTCTTCGCCGAGCGGGGCGTGGCGATCGTCCCGACCCTCGTCAACATCGCCACCTTCCCGCAGCTCGCCGCGGGCGGCGAACGCAGGTATCCGCGCTGGTCGGCCCATATGCGCCGGCTCCATGAGCGCCGCTACGACACCGTGCGCGGCGCCCACGACGCCGGGATCCCGGTCTACGTCGGCACGGACGCCGGCGGCTCACTGGCCCACGGCCTGGTCGCGGCCGAGGTCGCGGAACTGGTCACCGCGGGCATCCCGCCCGTCCGGGCGGTGGCGGCGGCGAGCTGGAGCGCCCGTGCCTGGCTGGGCCGTCCCGGCCTGGATGAGGGCGCACCGGCCGACCTCGTGGTGTACGAGGCCGACCCGCGGGCGGACGTCCGGGTACTGGCGGCCCCGCGCCGGGTGGTGCTGAACGGACGCGTGGTGGAGTAGGGACGGCGGGGCCGGCGAGCGGGCGGCGGGGCCCGGGCGGGGCAGGGGAACGCACGTGCCCGAGGATTCGAAGAGACGTGCTGAAACTCCACGATGGAGTGAAGTGACGCAGGATCGCTGACCGTTCACCCACAGTGCGTAAAGGTTGACGGGTCCCAAGCAAGTTTCCTCTGGGGGTCCCACCGCCTTGAACAGCAACAACTTCCGCATGCCCGCACGCAGGCTCGCCACGGTGGCGACGGTCACCGCGCTCGCGGCGGCGCCCGCGCTGCTGGGCGCGAGCGCCGCGCACGCCACCACCGGTCACGGCCGCGCCTCCGCCGTCGTGCTCCGCACCGGGCTCGACGTGTCCCTGCTCAACAAAACCGTGAACGTCCCGCTCGCGGTCAGCCTCAACGAGGTCCAGGCGCCGCGCAGCGCGGACAGGACGACCCTGACGGCCCGGCTCGACGGCGTGAACGGCGGCCGGCCGTTCACGGTCCTCGCCGCGCAGGCCGCCTCGGCCAGGGCGACGGCGAACGGCCGGCTCGCCGAGGGCTCGGTCCGTCTCGCCCACGCCAGGCTGCACGTCCCGGGCCTGCCGCTGCTGTCCGTGGTGGAGGTCGGCACGGTCACCGCCGAGGCGACCTGTGCCGCCGGGAAGAAGCCGGTCGCCTCCGCGAACGTCCTCGGCGCCGTCACGGTCCTCGGCAAGCGGGTCTCGCTGACCGCCGGCGGCCCGGCCGAGGTGAAGGTGCCCGGCGTCGGCGAGGTCCGCCTCGACCTCTCCCAGCGCCGGACCACGTCCCGTACGGCGGCCGCCACGGCGCTCGAACTCAAGGTCTCCGTCAACCCGCTGAAGCTGAACGTGGCGGAGGTCAACGGCACGGTCACCCTGGCCAAGGCCACCTGCGAGACCCCGGTACCCGCCCGGCACGTGACCCCGACCCACGCCGGCACCGCCCCCGAGGTGAAGCCCCAGGGTGCCCCGGGCGCCGAGGCCGACCTCGCGGAAACGGGCGGCAGCTCCTCGACCCCGTACATCGCGGGCGGCGCACTGGCACTGCTGCTGCTCGGCGGAGGAGCGGTCACGGTGGCCCGCCGCCGCAGGAGCTGACGACGGCCGGGGGGACGGCCTTCGCGGCCCGCAGACGGGCGGGCCGGTGGGAAAGGGGCCCAGGGGGGCGCCCCGGCTACGGCAGCGCGGCCGACAGCGCCGTCAGGAACCCGCGCACCGTCCCCCGGTCCCGCACCGCCACCCGTACCCACGCGTCCCCGTCCAGCCCGGGAAACGTGTCCCCCCGCCGCACCGCGTACCCCAGCTCACGCAACCGCCGCCGCACGGCACCCGCCCCCGGCAGCCGCACCAGCACGAATGGCCCCTCCGCGGGCGACACCACCCGCACCCCGCGGGACGCGAACGCGGCGAGCCCCGCCACCAGATGGCCGCGGTCCGCCGCGATCCGGTGGGCCGCGTGCGCCGCCTCCGCCAGCGCCCGGGGCGCCACACACGCCTCGGCCGCGGCGAGCGCCGGCGTCGACACCGGCCACAGCGGCTGGGCCCGCTCCAGCTCGGCGATCGTCTCCGGCGCGGCCAGCACGTACCCGATGCGCAGTCCGGCCAGCCCCCAGGTCTTGGTCAGGCTGCGCAGCACGACGAGACCGGGCACGTCCGTCCGCCCGGCCAGCGCCTCCCGTTCACCCGGCACCGCGTCCATGAACGCCTCGTCGACCACCAGCACCCGGCCGGGCCGGGCGAGTGCGGCGATCACACCGCCCGGATGCAGCACCGACGTCGGATTCGTCGGATTGCCGATCACCACCAGGTCCGCGTCCTCGGGCACCGCCGCCGGATCCAGCCGGAACCCGTCCGCCTCCCGCAGCAGCACCCGGTCCACGGTGTGCCCCGCGTCCCGCAGCGCCGCCTCCGGCTCGGTGAACTGCGGATGCACCACGACCGGCCGGCGCACCTTCAGCGCCCGCGCCAACAGCACGAACGCCTCCGCCGCCCCCGCCGTCAGCAGCACCCGCTCCACCGGCAGCCCGTGCCGCGCCGCGACCGCCGCCCGCGCGGCCCGCCCGTCCGGGTAGGCCGCGAGGGACGGCAGCGAGGCGGCGATCTCCTCCCGCAGCCACGGCGGAGGCGTGTCCGCGCGGACGTTGACGGCGAGATCGACCAGCCCGGCGCCGTCGTCGCGCATCTCGGCGTCGCCGTGATGACGCAGATCGTGCCCGGGGCCCGGGGCGTCCCCGGTCTCCTCAGCGCGCATGGCTGTGCGAGTGCCCCCCGTGATGGTGGTGCCCGTGCCCGTGGTGGTGACCGTCGTCGTCCGGGTGGAAGTGCGGCTGCTGCGGCAGCCCCACCTTGTCCTCGAAGCCCGGCAGCGCGATCCGGTACACACAGGAGTCGCAGTTCATCCGCAGATCGCCCTTGACGGCCTCCGCGTACCGCTCCATCACCAGGTCCAGCAGCTCCGGCTCGGGCCCGATGACGTCCGCCGAGCGCACCTCCAGCTCCGGACGGGCGGCCGCCCACTCCTCGGTCTGCCGGCGCACCCGGTCCGGCAGGATGCCGGTGAACAGGAAGTAGGGCAGCACGACGATGCGCCGCGCCCCCAGCCTGGCGCACCGGTCGAGGCCGCTCGGCACGTCCGGTGCCGCCAGCGACACGAACGCCGGCTCGACGCCCGCGTAGCCGCGCCCCTCCCACAGCAGCCGGGCCGCCTTGTGCACCTCGGCGTTGGCGTCCGGGTCGGTCGACCCGCGCCCCACCAGCAGCACGGTCACGTCGGACCGCTCGGCGGACGTACCGGCCAGCGCCTCCTCCAGCCGCCGCTCCAGCACGTTCAGCAGCGCCGGGTGCGGGCCGAGCGGGCGTCCGTAGGTGTACGAGATGCCCGGGTGCCGTTCCTTCTCCCGGGACAGCGCCGCCGGGATGTCGCCCTTGGCGTGCCCGGCGGACACCAGCATCAGCGGGACGGCCGCGAACCGCCGTACGCCCCGCTCCACCAGCTCGGCGACCGCCTCGCCCAGCGGAGGCGGGGAAAGCTCGATGAAGCCGCCGGCGACGGGCAGTTGGGGGTGACGGCGGCCCAGCTCCCGCACGAAGTCGCGGAACGCCTCGGCTCCGGCCTCGTCCCGGGTGCCGTGGCCGGCGATGAGCAGGGCGGGCGGCGGGGTGGTCACGGGGTCTCCTCCGGGGAAATCGGCTGGTACAGCAGGGCGTTGAGCGCGGCGGCGGCGACCGCCGATCCGCCCTTCTCGGACACGTTGCTCACGGCGGGCAGCCCGCTCGCGCGCAACGCCTCCTTGGACTCGGCCGCGCCGACGAAGCCGACGGGCAGGCCGATGACGAGCGCCGGGGAGGCGTCCAGGGTCAGCAGCTCCTCCAGGGCGGTCGGCGCGCAGCCGATCACCCACAGGGCGCCCGGACCGACCTGCTCGTAGGCGAGCCGGACCGCGTGCGCCGAACGGGTCAGCCCCGGACCGGCCACGGCGTCCTTCAGCCGGCAGACGGTCTCCCGCCGGGTGATGCCGGCCGCGACCATCTCGACGTCCACCACGACGGGCGCCCCGGCGTGCAGCGCGGCGTGCGCCCTCACCAGATCGCCCTCGTCGGTGACGAGGTCGGTCGCGTACTCCAGGTCGGCGGCGGAGTGGATGACCCGCTCCACCACCGCCCTGGTCAGCGGCGGGAAGTGCGAGGTGTCCAGGCGGGCGCGCAGCCGCCGGAAGGACTCCTGCTCGATGGGGTGGACGACACGGTTCACTGGGCGCCCTCCCGCGGGCCGGTCTGCGTGCTCTCCTGCCAGCGGTAGCCGCGCGGGGTCACCATGCGGCCGGCGATGTTCCGGGTCGCGGTGTTGCCCACGGTGACGACCGTCATCATGTCGACCGTCGCCGGGTCGAGTTCGCCGAGCGCGGTCAGCCTGCTCGACTCGTCCGGCCGGGAGGCGTTGCGCACCACACCGACCGGCGTCGCCGGGTCCCGGTGCCCGGCGAGGATCGCGAGCGCCTTGGGCAGCTGCCAGTCGCGGCCCCGGGACCGCGGGTTGTAGAAGGTGACCACGATGTCCGCCTCGGCCGCCGCCCGCACCCGCCGCTCGATGACCTCCCACGGCGTGTGCAGGTCGGACAGGCTGATGGACACGTGGTCGTGGCCCAGCGGCGCGCCCAGGATCGCCCCCGCGGCCAGCGCGGCCGTCACGCCCGGCACACCGACCACGTCGATGTCGTCGGACGCCTCGGCGAGCGCCGGGGAGGCCATGGCGTACACGCCCGCGTCCCCGCTGCCGATCAGCGCCACCGCGTGCCTGCGCCGGGCCTCCGCCACGGCCGTACGGGCCCGCTCCTCCTCCGCGCCGAGCCCCGACTCCAGCACCCGGGTGCCGGGCCGCAGCAGGTCGCGGATCTGGTCGACGTACTGGTCGAGGCCGACCAGCACCGAGGCCCGCCGCAGTTCGGCCGTCGCGCGCGGGGTGAGCAGGTCCCGGGCGCCCGGCCCGAGCCCGACCACGGCGAGCCGTCCGCGTCCCGGACGCCGCACCACCGCGCAGGTCGCCATCGCAGGCCGGCCGTCGGCGCGCACCGACTTCCGCTTGGGCACGAGGAGTTCACCACCGCGCGCCAGTGCCGCCGCCTCCGCGACCGACGGCGTGCCCACGGCCGCGAGCGGCGCGCCGGACGGGTTGGGCACCGCCACGTCCGCCAGTTCCTCCGCCGGGTAGGTCACCAGGGGCACCCCCAGCCGCCCGGCGGCGGCCACGATGCCCGGCTCCTCCGACTTCGCGTCCACGGTGGCGACTTCGGCGACCGACCGCGGCGACAGGCCCGCCTCCCGCAGCGCCTCCTCGACCAGGGCCAGCACCTCGTCCGCCGGCGCGCCCCGGGAGGCGCCCACGCCGACCACCAAAGACGGCGGCCTGAGCAGCACCTCCCGCTCGCCCGGCGCGACGGCCCGGTCGGTGAGCCGTACGGTGTACGCGCCCCGCGGCGAGGTGGGCAGCGCGGGCAGCGGCCACGGCACCTCGGCCTCCAGAGCGACCGGTTCGCCGTCCAGCAGCGCCCGCGACACCGCGGCCACCGCCCCCTCGAACGGGAACCCGAGGGTGTCGAGACCCGGCAGCCCCACCGCGTCCGTCGCGGTCGTCACCACCGGTTCGGCGCCCAGCAACCCGCCGACCTCGCGGGCGAGTTCGTTGGCGCCGCCGCCGTGCCCGCCGAGCAGCGACACCGCGAACCGGCCGCCCTCGTCCACGCACACCACGCCCGGGTCGGCCGCCTTGTCGCCGAGCAGCGGCGCGAGCAGCCGTACCACCGCGCCCGTCGCCAGGAAGCAGACCAGCTGCTCGCACTCGGCGAACGCGGCCCGCACGGCATCCCCGGCGCCACCGTCGTACACCCGCGTACGGTCCGGCCAGGCCGCGGCCAGCCGGTCCCGCGCCGCCGCGCCCGCCGCGGTGGCGGAAATGAGGCCGATCACTTCGCTACTCCTTCACTGGATGCCGGGGGACGGACGCCCCACAGCAGGAAAACCGGATTGGCCGCCGCCAGCCGGGTCACGTCCCCGGGCAGCGGCGCCAGCCGGGACGACTGCAGCAGCACGCCCTCGCAGCGGAGCCCCGCGCCCGTCAGCGCCGCGCGCGCGGCCGGCAGCCGGTCCAGGGCGGCCATGGCGACGACGACGGTCCGCCGGGCCCGCCGCGCGCACGCGCCGACGATGGCCGGCATCTCGCGCCCCCCGCCGCCGACGAACACGGCGTCGGGGTCGTCGAGACCGTCCAGCGCGTCCGGCGCCGCACCGTGCACCACGTCCACGTCGACTCCGTGGGCGGCGGCGTTGGCCCGGATCCGCTCGACGCCGTCCGCGGTCCGCTCCACGGCGACGGCGGCCGCGCCGAGCCGCGCGCACTCCACGGCCACCGACCCCGAGCCGGCCCCGACGTCCCACACCAGGTCGCCCAGGCGCGGCCCCAGCCGGGCGAGCGCCAGCGCCCGCACCTCGAACTTGGTGATCATCGAGTCGCGGTGCGCGAACTCGCCCTCGTCCAGGGCCCATCCGGCGGGCCGCGCCCCCGCCCCGGCGACCGTCCGCACGGCGCCCAGCGTCCGCGCCTCGTCCAGGCACAGCACCACGCTCACCGCCGTGCCCCAGTCCCGGGCGGCGGCCTCGGCGGGCGTCACCCGCTCCACGCGCTCGTGCTCCGGATCGCCCAGCGCGCTCGCCACGACCAGCAGCCGGCCGCCGCCGAGCGCGGCTCCCAGCTCGGCCGGCCCGGCGCCGGGCCCGGTCAGCACGGCCACCTTCGGATGCGCCCGGCACGCGTTGACGGCCGTCCGCAGATCACGCCCGTGCGCGCTGACCACGACCGCGTCGTCCCACGGCAGCCCCAGCCGCGCGAACGCGGTGGCCACCGAGGACACCCCCGGCCGCACGTCCAGCCGCCCCGCCCCGAACCGCTCGGCCAGCGCCCGCACGATCCCGAAGAACCCCGGGTCCCCGGAGGCCAGCACGACCACCGGCAGCCCCCGGTCCGCGTACTCCCCGATCGCGTCCAGGGCGGGCGCCAGCGGCCCGAGCACGAGCCGCCCGGCCCCCTCGGGCAGGCGCACGGCGTCCAGGTGCCGCCGCCCGCCCACGACGAGGGCGGCACCGGCGAGCACCTCGTCCGCGACCGGCGCGCCCGTCCCCGTACCGACGACCGTGATCAACTCTTCGCCCTCTGCTCGCGCAGCGCCCGCCGTGCCTCCGGGTCGGCCTTGCGGTACCCGTGGAAGTGGCCGGGGTGGTACAGGTGCGAGCGGGTCCCGTGGGCGTCCAGGGCCGCGCCGACCAGGAAGAGCGTGTGCTTCCAGAGCTTGTGCTCCTTGACCGTCTCCTCCAGCGTGCCGATCGTGCACCTGACGATCAGCTCCTCCGGCCAGGTCGCCTGGTACGCGACGACCACGGGGGTGTCCGTGGGATAGCCGCCCTCCAGCAGCTCCCGCACCAGCTGGCCGCTGCGCGCCGCCGACAGGAACACCGCCATCGTGGTGCCGTGCCGGGCGAACTCGCGCACCTCCTCACCGGGCGGCATCGGCGTCTTGCCGCCGCCGAGCCGGGTCAGGACGACCGACTGGGCCACCTCGGGGATGGTCAGCTCCCGCTGGGCGAGGGCGGCCACGGCGGAGAACGAGGACACTCCCGGCACGACCTCGGTCGCGATGCCGATCTCCGCGCACCGGTCGAGCTGCTCCTGCGTGCCGCCCCACAGCGCCGGGTCCCCGGAGTGGATCCGCGCGACCTCCAGCCCCTCGGCGTGGGCCCGCCGGTAGACGCCGACCACGTCCTCCAGCGACATCGCCGCCGAGTCCAGGATCTCCGCGTCGTCCCGCGCGTGCTCCAGGACCTCGGCCTGCACCAGGCTCGCCGCCCAGATCACCACGTCGGCGGCCGCGATCGCGCGCGCGGCCCGGAACGTCAGCAGGTCGGCGGCGCCGGGGCCGGCACCGACGAACGTCACCTTGCCGGCGGGGGCATCGGCCATGGCCATGGGAAGGGGTCCTCTCGTAGGAAAGACGCGGGTCTGTTCTGGGATGAAACGTCAGGGTCTGGGGGCGTGCGGAAGGCGCCGGATGTGCGCGAAGGCGCCTTCATCGGATAGCAAGGGGCCATGGCGGTCCTCGTCGCGCTCGGCGCGTTCCTGATGACGCTGGCCGGCGGCTGGACGGCACAGCGTGTGACCGACCGTCGCCATCTCGTCCTGGGTCTGGCCGGCGGCCTGATGCTGGGCGTGGTCGGCCTCGACCTGCTGCCGGAGGCGCTGCACGCGGCGGACCGCGAGATCTTCGGCGTACCCGCGGCCCTGCTGCTGTTCGTGGCCGGCTTCCTGCTGGCCCATCTGGTGGAGCGCACCCTGGCCGCGCGCCAGGCGGCGCACGGGGGCGCCGAGCACCAGCACCGCGCGCCCGAGGTGGGCCTGACTGCGGCGGCCGCGATGGTCGGCCACAGCGCCATGGACGGCGTGGCGATCGGCGCGGCCTTCCAGGTGGGCGGCGGCATGGGCGCGTCGGTCGCGCTCGCCGTGATCGCGCACGACTTCGCCGACGGCTTCAACACCTTCACCATCACGAGCCTGTACGGCAACGCCCGCCGCCGGGCCGTGGGCATGCTCGTGGCCGACGCCTGCGCCCCCCTGGTGGGCGCGCTGTCGACGGTCTTCTTCCACATCCCCGAGCCGGTGCTCGGCGGCTATCTCGGCCTCTTCGGCGGCGTACTGCTCTACCTCGCCGCCGCCGAGATCCTCCCCGAGGCCCACCACGAGCACCCCGCCCGCTCCACCCTGCTGTGCACGGTCGCGGGCGCGGCCTTCATCTGGCTGGTGGTCGGCGTCTCCGGCGGCTGACCGCACGGGCCGCGTCACAGCTTCCCGCCCCGCCCGCCGTCGCGCCGCGGCGGGGCGATCAGCGTGGAGAGGTACGGCAACGGCGCCCCGTCCAGTTCGGCGGCCGGCCGCACCGACTCCTCCGGCAGTCCGAGCGCCGAACCCCACACCGCGTCCCCGATCCGCCCGGTCTCCCGCAGCGCCTCGGCGACCTCGGTGGCCTGCCGCCCGAACTTGTACGCCACGACGGTGCCCGGCCCCGCCAGCGCCTCCTTGAGCGCCGCCGCTCCCGCCGTCACCGGCACCAGCGTCAGCGGCTCTGTCCCCTCCGTCAGCACCGCGCCCGACCGCGCCGCCAGATCCTGCATGGCGGTGATCCCGGGCACGGTCTCCACCACGACACCCGGCACCAGTTCCGTGATCGTCTGCGCGAGATACGTGAACGTCGAGTACACGTTCGGATCGCCGATGGTGGCGAAGGCGACCGACCGGTGCCGCTCCAGCAGCCCGGCGACCCGCTCGCCCGCCGCGTCCCAGGCGGCCTCCCGGCGCGTCCGGTCGGACCGCTCGTTCAGCGCGAACACCACCCGAACGACCTTCTCCCGGGGCACGTAGTGCACCACGGTCGCCTCGGCCCGGCCCTGCTCACCGGTGTCCATCACGGGAACGACGACGATCTCGGCGGCGCGCAGCGCGTTGACCCCCTTGACGGTCACCAGCTCCGGGTCCCCGGGACCGACCCCGACTCCGACCAGCCTGCTGCTCATGACGTCCGGCACCTCTCCACGAACCGACGGGCCGCACCGGGCCCGGCGGCCCAGTGCGTGTGCAGATAACTCGCGTGCACGCCCTGCTGTACGAAACCCTCGACCCGCCGGACCGGGGTCGTCAGACCCCAGGCGGGAGCGGCACCGGCGCCGGGCTCGACGGCCGTGCGGTGGAACTCGTGCCCGCGCGTCCGCGTCCCCGCGGCGGCCAGCACACTGTCGCCGACGGCCACCGCGTCCCGGTAGCCGAGAGTGAGCCGTTCGCCCATGCGGGCGCCGGCGTCCAGCACCCCGCACATGGGCCGCCCGTCCAGCTCCCGGCACAGATAGAGCAGCCCGGCACACTCCGCGGCCACGGGAGCACCGCTCAGGGCCAGTCCGGCGACCGCCTTGCGCAGCGGCTCGTTCGCGGACAGCTCGGCCGCGTACACCTCGGGGAACCCGCCCCCGATGACCAGCCCGGCGGTGCCCTCCGGCAGTTCCTCGTCCCGGAGCGGATCGAACGTGACGACCTCGGCACCGGCGGCGGCGAGCAGCTCGGCGTGCTCCGCGTAGGAGAACGTGAACGCCCGACCGCCGGCGACGGCGACCACCGGCCCCCGCTTCCCGGCCGGCCGAGCAGGGGAAGCCAGGGCCTCGGCCGCGTCCCAGGCCGCGCCCGGTATCGCGCCCGCACCGCGCGCCAGCGTCATCAGCGCATCCAGATCGCACCCCGCGCAGACCTGTGCCGCCATCGCCGCGACCGCGTCCGCCGCCGCGTCCCGCCGCTCGGCGACCGGCACAAGACCCAGATGCCGCGACGGCGTGTCCACCTGCGGCACCCGCCGCAGCACCCCCAGCACCGGCACCCCGGAGGCGTCCAGCGCCTCCCGCAGCAGCGCCTCGTGCCGGTCGGACGCCACCTTGTTCAGGATCACGCCCCCGACCCGCATCTCCGGATCCCAGGACGCGAACCCGTGCACCAGCGCCGCCACCGACCGCGACTGCGACGAGGCGTCCACGACCAGCACCACCGGCGCCCGCAGCAGCTTGGCGACATGAGCGGTGGACGCCAGCTCGCCCTGGCCCGCGGCCCCGTCGTACAGCCCCATCACGCCCTCGACGACGGCGAGATCGCACCCCCGCGCCCCGTGCAGGAACAGCGGGGCGATCAGCTCCGGCCCGCACAGGTACGCGTCCAGGTTGCGTCCCACCCGCCCCGTGGCGAGCGCGTGGTACCCGGGGTCGATGTAGTCCGGCCCGACCTTGTGCGGGGACACGGCGAGCCCCCGCGCGGCGAACGCGGCCATCAGCCCCGTGGCGACGGTGGTCTTGCCGCTGCCCGACGCGGGCGCGGCGACGACCAGCCTGGGCACCGGCGTCATCACCACTCGATGCCCTTCTGGCCCTTCTGCCCCACGTCCATGGGGTGCTTGACCTTGGACATGTCGGTGACCAGATCGGCGAGGTCCACCAGCTTCTCCGGCGCGTTCCGCCCCGTGATCACCACGTGCTGGGTGCCGGGCCGGTTCCGCAGCACGTCCACGACCTCGGCGGTGTCCACCCAGCCCCAGTGCATCGGGTAGGCGAACTCGTCCAGCACGTACAGCCGGTACGTCTCGGCCGCCAGGTCCCGCTTGACCTGCTCCCAGCCCTCGCGGGCCTTCTCCTCGTTGTCCATCTGCGCGTCGCGCTGCACCCAGGACCAGCCCTCGCCCATCTTGTGCCAGTCGACGCTGCCGCCCTCACCGGAGGCGCCGAGCACGCGCAGCGCGTTCTCCTCGCCGACCTTCCACTTGGCGGACTTGACGAACTGGAACACCCCGATCGGCCAGCCCTGGTTCCAGGCCCGCAGCGCCAGCCCGAACGCGGCGGTGGACTTGCCCTTGCCGACGCCCGTGTGCACGACGACCAGCGGCCGGTTACGGCGCTGACGGGTCGTCAGTCCGTCGTCCGGCACGACACTCGGCTGCCCCTGCGGCATTACGCGGCCCTCCTCGAAGTCCCCTGCACATCCCTGACCAGCCCGGCGATCGAGTCGGCCCGCAGCTCGTCCAGCGTCACCGCGGTACCGCCCAGGCCGTCCGCGAGCTGCCCGGCGAGCCCGAGCCGTACCGGCCCCGACTCGCAGTCCACGACCACCGAGGCGACGCCTTCGGCCGCGAACAGCCGCGCCGCCCGCCCGGCCAGCGCCACCGGCTCCGTCCCGCCCGTCGCCCGACCACCGCCCCGGCCGGAGACGCTTCGCGCCGCCCCTCCGTCTGTGGCCCGTCCGTCCGTCACCACCACGACCAGCGGGCGCCGCGCCGGGTCCCGCAGCCGCTCCACCTGCAGCACCTCGTGCGCCTTCAGCAGCCCGGCCGCCAGCGGCGTACGGCCGCCGGTCGGCAGCGACTCCAGCCGGACCGCCGCCGCGTCCACCGACGAGGTCGGCGGCAGCGCCACGTCCGCCGCGGACCCCCGGAAGGTCACCAGACCCACCTTGTCCCGCCGCTGGTAGGCGTCGAGGAGCAGTGACAGCACCGCGCCCTTCACGGCGCTCATCCGCTGCCGCGCCGCCATCGACCCGGAGGCGTCCACCACGAACAGCACGAGGTTGCCCTCCCGCCCCTCCCGGGTCGCCTGCCGCAGATCGTCCCGGCGCACCACGAGACCCGGACCGGACCGCCCTCGCGCCCGCTGGTGCGGGGCCGCGGCCCGTACCGTCGCCGCCAGGTGCAGCTTGGTCAGCGCGCCCCGGGGCCGCCGGGCCCCGGTGGTCCGCCCGTGCTCGGTACGCGCTCGGGAGCGCCGGCCCGCGGCGCCCTCGCCGAGGCCGGGCACGGTCAGCACCTTCGCGCGGAACGGCTCGGCCGCCCGTGCGGCCGGCTGCTCCTGCCCGCCCGACGACTGCGGCTGCCCGCCCTCCCCGGCCTCGGGCTCCGGGGCCGCACCGCCGTCGCCCTGCGGACCGCTGTCCGGCGCCGGCTGCCCGCCGCCTCCGGGGCCGTCGGGGCCGGGGTCGTCGTCGTCCTCACCCTCGCCCTCGCCGGAGAACTGCTCCAGCGTCTCGTCCAGCTTGTCCTCGTCCAGACCGGGCGCGTCGAACGGGTTGCGCCGCCGCCGGTGGGGCAGCGCGAGCAGCGCGGCCTGCCGGACGTCCTCGGCGAGCACATCGGTCCGCCCGGCCCACGCGGCCAGCGCGGTCGCCGTACGCGCCATCACGATGTCGGCGCGCATCCCGTCCACCTCGAAGGCCGCGCAGGTCGCCGCGATCTGCCGCAGCGCGCCGTCGCCCAGCCGCACCCCCGGCAGCAGCTTCCGGGCCGCGACGATCCGTTGCCGGACGGCGGTCTCCTCCTCGGCCCAGCGCGCGGCGAAGACGCCGGGATCGTCGTCGTACGCCAGCCGGCGCCGCACGACCTCCACCCGCTCGTCCGGTTCCCGCGAGGCGGCGACCTCCACGGTCAGCCCGAACCGGTCGAGCAACTGCGGCCGCAGCTCGCCCTCCTCCGGGTTCATGGTGCCGACGAGCAGGAACCGGGCGGCGTGCCGCACCGAGACACCCTCGCGCTCGACGTACGAGGCGCCCATCGCGGCGGCGTCCAGCAGCAGGTCGACGAGGTGGTCGTGCAGGAGGTTGACCTCGTCCACGTACAGGATCCCGCGGTGGGCGTCGGCCAGCAGGCCCGGCTCGAACGCCTTCACGCCCTCGGCGAGCGCCCGCTCGATGTCCAGCGCGCCGACCAGCCGGTCCTCGGAGGCGCCCACGGGCAACTCGACCATCCGGGCCGGCCGTCGGTCCCCGGCGCCCGGCTCGTGCGGTCCGTCCGGGCAGGACGGGTCCGGGGCCGCCGGATCACAGGAGAACCGGCATCCGGGGACGACGGCCACCTCCGGCAGCAGCGCGGAGAGGGCGCGTACGGCCGTGCTCTTCGCAGTGCCCTTCTCGCCGCGCACCAGCACACCGCCGACCGCCGGCGACACGGCGTTCAGCAGCAGCGCGAGCCGCAGATCGTCCTGGCCGACCACGGCCGTGAACGGGAACGGGGTTGTCACTGGTCGCCCTCCAAGTCGCCTTCCAGCTCCAGATAGGTGGCGCGCAGCCGCTCCAGGGTGTCCGCGTCCGGCTCCGCCCACAGCCCGCGGTCCGCCGCCTCCAGCAGCCGCTCGGTGATGCCGCGCAGCGCCCACGGGTTGGACTTCCGCATGAAGTCCCGGTTCTCCGGGTCGAAGACGTACTCCGCGCTGAGCTTCTCGTACATCCAGTCGTCGACCACGCCCGCCGTTGCGTCGTAGCCGAACAGGTAGTCCACGGTCGCCGCCATCTCGAAGGCGCCCTTGTAGCCGTGCCGGCGCATCGCCGCCATCCAGCGCGGGTTGACCACCCGGGCCCGGAAGACGCGGTGCGTCTCCTCGCCCAGCGTGCGCGTTCTCACCTGGTCCGGCACGGCCGAGTCGCCCACGTAGGCCTCGGGGTTGGCGCCGGTCAGGTGCCGCACCATGGCGACCATGCCACCGTGGTACTGGAAGTAGTCGTCGGCGTCGACCAGGTCGTGCTCACGGGTGTCGACGTTCTTCGCCGCCACGGCGATCCGCCGGAACGCGGTCTCCATGTCCCCGCGCGCCGCCCGCCCGTCGAGGCCGCGCCCGTACGCGTAACCGCCCCACACCGCGTACACCTCGGCGAGGTCGGCGTCGGAGCGCCAGTTCCGGGCGTCGATCAGCGGCAGCAGACCGGCGCCGTACGCGCCCGGCTTCGAGCCGAAGATCCGGGCCGTCGCCCGCCGGCGGTCGCCGTGCTCCGCCGCGTCCTCGTCCACGTGCGCCCGCACGAAGTTGACCTCGGCCGGCTCGTCCAGCTCGGCCACCGCCCGCACCGCGTCGTCGATCAGCCCGACCACGTGCGGGAACGCGTCCCGGAAGAAGCCCGAGATACGGACCGTGACGTCCACGCGCGGCCGGCCCAGCTCCTGCGGGCCGATCACCTCGAACCCCGTCACCCGGCGCGAGGCGTCGTCCCAGACCGGACGGCAGCCCAGCAGTGCCAGGATCTCGGCGATGTCGTCGCCCTGGGTGCGCATCGCGGAGGTGCCCCACACCGTGAGGCCGACCGACCTCGGGTACTCCCCGGTGTCCTGGAGGTACCGCTGGACCAGCGAGTCCGCGAGCGACTGGCCGACCTCCCAGCTCAGCCTGGAGGGGATCGCCTTCGGGTCGACGGAGTAGAAGTTGCGGCCGGTCGGCAGCACGTTGACCAGACCGCGGGTCGGCGAACCCGACGGTCCGGCCGGCACGTAACCGCCGTCCAGCGCCCGCAGGATGTGCCCGATCTCGTCGGTGGTCCGGGCCAGCCGCGGTACGACCTCGTCGCAGGCGAATTCCAGCACCGCCGCGGCGTCCGCGAGTTCGGTGCCGAGCACGCCGTCCAGTACGGCGGGGACGGCCGCCCGGTCCCACGCCCGGGACTCCATGTCCTCCGCGATCCGCCGGCAGAGCCGCTCCAGCAGGTCGATCGCGTCGGCCGCCGTCCGGGACGGACCGTCGACCCGGTCCGTCAGCTCCACCGGCACCTTGACCGGCGCGCCCGGCTCGGCCAGCAGCTCCTTCTCCACCAGCCCGTAGTGCCGGGCCAGCGACGCCCGCAGCCCCGGCAGCGCGTTCGCCCGCCCGCCCCACACCTGGGAGGCGCGCAGCACGGCGAGGACCAGGTTCACCCGCGGTTCGGCCTCCGGGCCGCCCCCGAGGATGTGCAGTCCGTCGCGGATCTGCACGTCCTTGATCTCGCACAGGTAGCCGTCGATGTGCATGACGAACTCGTCGAACGCGTCGTCGTCCGGCTGCTCGTCCACATGCAGGTCGTGGTGCAGCTCGGCGGCCTTGACCAGCGTCCAGATCTGGGCGCGCACCGCCGGTGCCTTCGCCGGGTCCAGGTCGGAGACGAGCGCGTACTCGTCCAGCAGCTGCTCCAGCTTGGCCAGGTCGCCGTAGGTGTCCGCGCGCGCCATCGGCGGCACGAGGTGGTCGACCACGGTGGCGTGCCCGCGCCGCTTGGCCTGGGTGCCCTCGCCGGGGTCGTTGACGATGAACGGGTAGATCAGCGGGAGGTCGCCGAGCACGGCGTCCGGGGCGCAGCCGCCGCTCAGGCCCAGGCCCTTGCCCGGCAGCCACTCCATCGTGCCGTGCTTGCCCATGTGCACGATCGCGTCGGCGCCGAAACTCCTGTCGAGCCAGCGGTAGGCCGCCATGTAGTGGTGGGAGGGCGGCATGTCGGGGTCGTGGTAGATGGCGATCGGGTTCTCGCCGAAGCCGCGCGGCGGCTGGATCATCACGACGACGTTCCCGAACCGCAGCGAGGCGAGCACGATGTCGTCGCCGTCCACGTACAGGCCGCCCGGCGGCTCGCCCCAGGCCTCCAGCATCGCGTCCCGCAGCCCGGCGTCGAGCCCGTCGAACCACTCCCGGTAGTCGGCGAGCGGCACCCGGGCGGGCGCGGCGGCCAGTTGCTCCTCCGTCAGCCACTCGACGTCGTGGCCGCCGGCCGCGATCAGCCGGTGGATCAGCTCGTCGCCGTTGTCCGGGTAACCCTCGGCCACGTAGCCGGCGTCCCGCAGCGCGTCCAGCACCCGGACCGCAGAGGCGGGCGTGTCCAGGCCGACCGCGTTGCCGACCCGGGAGTGCTTGGTCGGGTAGGCGGTGAAGACCAGCGCGATCCGCTTCTCCGCGTTCGGCTTGTGGGCAAGCTCGGCATGGCGTACGGCGATTCCGGCGACCCGCGCGGCCCGCTCGGGGTCCGCGACGTACACCGGTACCTCGTCCGGACCCTGCTCCTTGAAGGAGAACGGCACGGTGACGAGCCGTCCGTCGAACTCCGGGATGGCCACCTGCATCGCCGCGTCCATGGGGGACAGGGCGGCGTCCGACTCCGCCCAGGCGGCCCGTGAGGAGGTGAGGCAGAGCCCCTGTAGCACGGGCACGTTCAGATCGGCGAGCGCCCCGATGTCCCAGGACTCCTCGTCCCCGCCGGCGGACGCCTGCGAGGCGTGTGTGCCGCCGGCCGCCAGCACGGTGGCGACCAGCGCGTCGGCCCGGCCCAGCAGCTCGTACAGCCCGGCGTCCGCTCCGCGCAGCGAACCGCAGTACACGGCAAGGGCGTTGGCGCCCCGCGCCTCGATCGCCTCGCACAGTGTGTCCACGAAGGCGGTGTTGCCGCTCAGTTCGTGCGCCCGGTAGAACAGCACGCCCACCGTCGGACGGCCGTCCCGGACCGGGTACGAGCCGTGGACGCCGAACTCCGGCATCTTCCGCGGCTCCTCGAAGCCCTCGCCGGTGAGCAGCACCGTGTCGGAGAGGAACCGGGCCAGTTCGGCCAGGTTGTCCGGGCCGCCCTCGACGAGGTACTTCAGCGCCTCGGCCACCACGCCCGCGGGCACGGACGACTCGGCCATCAGCTCGGCGTCCGGCACGGCCTCGCCGCCCAGCAGCACGGCGGGGACGCCGGACGCCTTCAGCGCGGCCAGCCCGTCCTCCCAGGCCCGCTTGCCGCCGAGCAGCCGTACGACCGCGAGGTCCGCGCCCTCGATCAGCCCCGGCAGTTCCCCGGCCACGTCCACCCGGGTCGGATTGCCGATCCGGTACCCGGCGCCGGAGGCCCGGGCCGCCAGCAGATCGGTGTCGGCGGTCGACAACAACAACACTGTGCTCATGCGGGCGCTCCCGGTGGAATGAAAGGCAGTCCTTGCGGCGCGCCCGACTCGATGAGCCGCCACAGCGCGTCCGTGTCCGCGTGCTGTTCGATCAGGTCGCCGAGCCGGTCGAGCTGCTCCTCGCGCAGCGCGGCGAACGAGGTGCCGGGGGCCGGTACGAAGCGGCGTCCCGCGGCGGCCGCCACCTCGCGCAGGAAGGCCCGCCGGAAGCCGTCCGACTCCAGCGAGCCGTGCCAGTGCGTGCCCCAGGTCTGTCCGGCCCGGCAGCCGTCCAGGAAGGGCCGGCCCCCGCCGACGGTGGCCACGCCGTGGTGGATCTCGTACCCCTCGACCGGTTCGCCCAGGGCTTCGCCGACCGGCCGGGTCAGCGTCTTCTCACGGGCGAACCGCACCCGCACCGGCAGCACTCCGAGCCCCGGGACCTCCCCGGCGCGCGACTCGACCTCGTCCTCGATGTGCTCGCCGAGGATCTGGAAGCCACCGCAGATGCCGAGCACGGGCCGGTGTTCGGCGGCCCGGCGTACGAGGGCGTCGGCGAGGCCGCGCTCCCGCAGCCACTCGAGCGCCCGGACCGTGCCCCGGGTCCCCGGGACCACGACCAGGTCCGCGTCCGCCAGCTCCTCCGGCCGGTCCACGAACCGCACCACGACGCCCGGTTCGGCGGCCAGCGCGTCCACATCGGTGAAGTTGGACATCAGCGGGACCGCGCACACGGCGACCCGCAGCACGTCGTCTCCGACCGGAGGAGCCACCGTGGACTCCCGCACGGTGCCGCGCAGGGAGACCCGCAGTCCGTCCTCCTCGTCGATGCCGAGCCCGTGCCGGAACGGCAGCACGCCGTACGTCCGCCGTCCGGTGAGCCCGTGGAGCATGTCGAGGCCGGGCTCCAGCAGGGAGACGTCGCCCCGGAACTTGTTCACCAGGAAACCGGCGACCAGTTCCTGGTCCTCGGGCGACAGCAGGGCGAGGGTGCCGAAGAAGGAGGCGAAGACGCCGCCGCGGTCGATGTCGCCGACCACGAGGACGGGCAGCCGCGCGCCCCGCGCGATCCCCATGTTGACGATGTCCGTCCGCCGCAGATTGATCTCCGCGGGCGAACCGGCCCCCTCACAGATCACCGCGTCATACGTGCCCCGCAACTCGGCCAGGCAGTCCAGCACCGTGCCCAGCAGCCGCTGCTGGCGCCCGCCGTGGTAGCCGCGCGCGCTCATCTCGCCCACCGGCCTGCCCAGCAGCACCACCTGGCTGCTCTGTTCACCGCCCGGCTTGAGCAGCACGGGGTTCATCAGCGCGGTCGGCTCCACCCGGCAGGCCTGCGCCTGCATCGCCTGTGCCCGCCCGATCTCGGCGCCCTCGCGCGTGACGAAGGAGTTGAGGGACATGTTCTGCGCCTTGAACGGCGCCACCTTCACACCCTGGCGCACCAGCCAGCGGCAGATCCCGGCCGTCACGACGCTCTTGCCGGCGTCGGAGGTGGTGCCGGCGACGAGGAGACCACCGTTCACTTGCCACGTCCCTTCGCGAGGAGGCGCGCACCGGCGGTGACACCGAGCGCGAGCAGGCCGACGCGGCGGGAGAGCGTCACGGCCCGGTCGATGTCGGCGACCCGGACGGCCCGCCCGGTGCAGCCGCCCAGTACGGGCCGGTGTTCCACCCGGCCGGCGTAGGAGAGCGTCCCGCCGAGCCGCACGCCCAGGGCGCCCGCGAACGAGGCCTCGACGGGACCGGCGTTGGGGCTCGGGTGCTTGGCCGCGTCCGCCCGCCAGGCCCGTACGGCACCCCGCGGGTCCGGTCCGGCCAGCGCGGCGAGCACGGCCGTCAGCCGGGCCCCCGGCCACCCGGCGAGGTCGTCGAGCCGGGCGGAGGCCCAGCCGAACCGGCGCAGGCGCGGCGACTTGTGACCGACCATCGCGTCCAGGGTGTTGACGGCCCGGAACCCGAGCAGCCCCGGCACCCCGCCCACGGCACCCCACACCAGCGCGCCCACGACGGCGTCGGAGGTGTTCTCGGCGACGGACTCGACCACGGCCCGGGCGATCCCGTCGGCGTCCAGCGCCTGCGGGTCCCGGCCGCACAGATGGGGCAGCCGCGCGCGGGCCGCCGTCACGTCCCCGGCCTCCAGCGCGCGCCCGATGGCCCGGGCCTCGCGGGCCAGCGAGGTGCCCCCGACGACGGCCCAGGTGGCCACGCCGGTCAGCGCGGCGGAGGCGACGGGGGAGCGGCGCACGGCCCGTCGGGCGACGAGCCCGGCGGCCACGGCGCCGCCGGCGCAGACGGCGGTGTGCAGAGCGCCCCAGCCGCGGTGGTCGTGCCACAGCACGCGTTCCACGGCAGCGGCCGCCCGCCCGAACGCGGCGACCGGATGCCCGCGGCGCGGATCGCCGAGGAGCAGGTCACCGAGAAGGCCGGCGGCGGCGCCGTACGCGTAAGCGCGATCGGCACCCATCGGCTCAGCCGGCCGTGGGCGCGGAGGCGGGACTCTCGTGACAGGCCCTGGTAAGGGTCCTCGATCTGCGGCCGAGCATGGCGATATGTGTCCTCACTCAGGGTGTCCGCGCCCTGGTTCGACGAAGCCGGCGGTGAGAGTTCCTGGCTCCCGGGGATCACTCCCCGGTCACAGTGGCGGGACCGCGCCGGATTCGCACCGGCTTCCTCTCCTGCCGCCGTACATGGCCCGGGCAGTCCACCACGCGCCCCGAAGGGCCGTCAACTTGCCTTTGACCTGCGAGGGGAGAGTGTGCTCAGCCCCACACCGGCGAGATCCGGGCATGGAAAAGGCTCCCTGCCGGAACGCACCGGCGGGGAGCCTCTTCGAGGGTGGCTCGGGTCAGGGCTTGGCCACGATCAGGTAGATGCCGTAGGCCACGGCCGCCGCGCACGCCGCGAAGCACACGTACGCGCCGGTCACGGCGAGCGCCGCGGACCCGCCCTGCGCCGCCGCCCTCTCCCGCCGGGACAGGCCGTTGACGCCGAGGGTGAACAGGGCCACCAGGCCCACCGTGAAGGCCAGGCTGACGCCGAAGACGGAGCCGATGGCCGCCCAGTCGATCTTCATGTTGCTTTTCCTCCGGTAACCGGGTCAGACGGTGGCGGCCGGGGGCACGGCCGTAGCGGCCGGTGCCGTGACTTCGGCGACGGCCGGGGCCGGGCCGCTGGACTGCGACGGGAAGCTGATGGCCGGCCCCTCGGTGAGGGTGACGGTGCCGGCCGGCGGCGGGGTCACCGCGGCGATCGCGGTGGTCACCACACCGGCGGGCTCGGCGGCCTCGTCGGTGCCGTTGACGTTGGTGTGGTCGACGACCTCGCGGCGGGAGCGCTTCCAGATGGCGGCGCTGGAGCCGACCAGGAAGACCGCGACGACGGCGGTGCCCCAGTCACCGAGGTCCGTGACGGACTCGGCGAGCGCCCCGACCAGGGCGGCGGCCGGCAGGGTGAGGACCCAGGCGACGGCCATGCGGGTCGCGGTGGACCAGCGGACCACGCCGCCCTTGCGGCCCAGACCCGCGCCCATCACGGAGCCGGAGACGACGTGGGTGGTGGACAGCGAGAAGCCGAGGTGCGAGGAGGCCAGGATGGCCGTGGCGGCGCTGGTCTGGGCGGCGAAGCCCTGGCGCGACTCCAGCTCGGTCAGGCCCGTGCCCATGGTGCGGATGATGCGCCAGCCGCCGATGTAGGTGCCGAGCGCGATGGCCATGCCGGCGGAGAGGATCACCCAGGTGGGAGGGTTGGAGCCCGGGGCGATGGCACCGCCCGCGATCAGCGCCAGGGTGATGATGCCCATCGTCTTCTGGGCGTCGTTGGTGCCGTGCGCGAGGGAGACCAGTCCGGCGGAGGCGATCTGGCCGGCGCGGTAGCCCTTGCGGGTGGCGTCGCCCTCGGCCTTGCCGCCGATCCCGTAGGAGAAGCGGGTGGCGAGCATGGCGGCAAGTCCGGCCACGACCGGGGCGGCGACCGCCGGCAGCAGCACCTTGGTGACCAGGACGTCGCCGTGGACGGCGCCGAAGCCCGCCGAGGCGACGGTGGCGCCGATCAGGCCGCCCATCAGGGCGTGGGAGGAGCTGGAGGGCAGTCCCACCAGCCAGGTCAGCAGGTTCCAGAGGATCGCGCCGACCAGGGCGGCGAAGATGACCTCGGGACGGATGCCGTTCTCATCGACGAGACCCTTGGAGATCGTGTTGGCGACCTCCACGGAGAGGAAAGCGCCCACAAGGTTGAGCGCGGCGGACATGGCCACCGCGACCTTGGGCTTCAGCGCGCCGGTCGAGATGGTGGTGGCCATCGCGTTGGCGGTGTCGTGGAAACCGTTCGTGAAATCGAACGCGAGTGCGGTTACCACCACAATCGCGAGGATCAGCGAGAAGCTTTCCATTTACCCAGGCAATCGTTCGAGCGTCATTGGCGGGTCGAACGTAGGCAACCTGGGTGAACGGAAGGTGAACTGGGTCAGGCGTGGGGGTGTCGGTAACGGGGGTTCGGGATTCCGCTCCGAGCGGCCGGCCGGGGCGCCCCTTGGCTACCGGCCCCGCGCGAAGGCCCGCAGCCGGCTCGGCGGTGGCCCGTGAAAGAGATTCTGGTCACCCGGCAGGCCGCCCTCGGTGCCGTACTGCCAGAAGGTCCAGGACGACCAGCCGCCGGGCAGTGATCCAGGTCCTGACGTGCCGTGACGGGCGATCCACAGCGGGTGGTCGGAGGCGAAGGCGCGGCTGCCGCCGGTGCAGGCGGCCCACCACTGGGCGGTCGTGTAGATCACCGGGCGGCGGCCGGTGAGCCGGTCCAGTTCGTCGCTGAAGGAGCGGATCCAGCCGACCATCCGCCGGTGGCCGAGCCCGTAGCAGAGGTGCCTGCTGTCGTACGGGTCGTATTCGATGTCGAGGGCCGGCGGCAGGGTCCAGCCGTCCGCCCGCCAGCCGCCGCCGTGCCGCACGAAGTACGCGGCCTGCGCGGCGCCCGAGGACTGGTCGGGGCGGGCGAAGTGGTACGCGCCGCGGATCAGGTGCGCCCGGCGTGCGCCCGCGTAGTGCCGGGCGAAGTAAGGGTTGCGATAGGTCGTGGACTCGGTCGCCTTGATGTAGGTGAACCGCGCGCCGTCCGACCGGGCGGCGGGCCAGTCGACGTGGCGCTGGTGCGAGGACACGTCGTGTCCCCGGGGCAGACCGGCCGCCTCCGCCGCCGAGGGCCCGGCGGCGGAGGCGCACTGGGTGCCCGCGAGGGCGAGCGCCGCCGCGGCGGCCGCGACGGCGGCCACGCGACGGCGGAGGCGGGAGGGCGAGCGGTCGCGGGCCATGCGTCCCCCTGGTGCGGCGGTGAGGCGTCGGGCGGCTGCGGGCATTAATGATCATTAGATGCCTGGCTCTGGCCCGATTAAGTGCATTTATGGGCGTTGCACGCGGGTGTCCACTCCTCCGGCGGCACCGGTTCCGGCCGGAACTCCGCCGCCGGCCCGCCCCGCACCGGACGGGCTGGCAGGATCGCGGTATGGCCGGACAGTGGCGGGACGCGCGGGAGCAGCAGGAGCGGAGCTGGGCGGCGCTGGTCGGGACGGCCCGCCGGACCGTGGCCGACGGGCTGGTCGTCGGCACCTCCGGCAACGTCTCCGTCCGCGTGGGGGATCTGGTGCTGGTCACCCCGTCGGGCGTGCCCTACGACCGGCTCACCCCGGCCGACATCACCGGCGTCGACCTCGACGGCCGGCAGGTGCTCGGCACCCTCGTGCCGACCAGCGAGCTGCCCATGCACCTCGCCGTCTACCGCACCACCGACGCCCTCGCCGTCGTCCACACCCACGCCGTGCACGCCACGGCCGTCTCCACTCTCGTCACCGAGCTGCCCCCGATCCACTACATGACCGCCGCCCTCGGCGGTTCCGTGCGGGTCGCCCCCTACGCGGCCTACGGCACCGACGAACTGGCCCGGAACATGCTCGCGGCGCTGGCCGGCCGCTCCGGCTGCCTGCTGGGCAACCACGGCGCGATCACCTACGGCGCCACCCTCGACCAGGCCTACGACCGCACCGCCCAGCTTGAATGGATGTGCCGGCTGTGGCTGACGGCGTCCTCCGTGCCGGGCCTCACACCCGCTCTGCTGACGGAGGCACACATCGCCGAGGCCGGGGCACGCTTGAAGGGATACGGCCAACGGAGGTGACCCCTTGTCGTCGCACAGCCACCCGCTCCGTCCGCCCGCCGCCCGGCTGCCCTTCGGCCGCCGCCCCGGGCCGCCCGGCCCGCTCCTCCGGCTGGCCGGTTCCGGCGCCCCCCACGACACTGGAGCCGTGCGCACCGTCAGAGCGACCGCCGCCGCCCTCGGCGCCGTCCTGGCCGCCGGCGCGGCATCCGTCGCCGCCGGCCGGCTGGCCAGTGACGCCGCGCTGAAGGCGTCCCCGGGCCGGCCGCTGCCCACCGAACCACGGCTCACCGTGCACGGCACCGCGCCCGGCCGGATCGCCCTCACCCGCGACCTGGCCTCCCTGCGCCCGGGCACCTACGGTCTGGCCGGCGACGGCTCGCACGCGGTCGTCGGGCCCCTGCTGGACTCGGCCGAGCACACCGCCGACAGCGTCGTCAGGCGCCTGGAACGCGTCACCCACGGCACCTTCGCCCCCGGCGATCCCGTGTGGCTCACCCCGAACGTGTACGTCGGCAACCCGGGCACCGCCCTCGGTCTCGACCACGCCGACATCGACATCCCCGGAGAACTCGGCGCCCTGCCCGCCTGGTTCGTGCCAGGCCACCGGGACACCTGGGTGATCGCGGTGCACGGCCTCGGCACCACCCGCGAGCAGGCCCTGAACGTCATGGCGTACCTGCACCGCCGCCGCGTCCCCGTCCTCGCGCTCGCCTACCGCGGCGACCTGGGCGCCCCGCGCTCCCCGGACGGCCTGAACCACCTCGGCGAGACGGAGTGGCGCGACGTGGACGCGGCGATCCGCTACGCCGTCCGCTACGGCGCCCGCCGGGTCGTCCTCCTCGGCTGGTCCACCGGCGCCACCATGGCCCTGCGCGCCGCGGAGCACTCCGCCGTGCGCGAGCGCGTCGCCGGGCTGGTCCTCGACTCCCCGGTGCTGAGCTGGCAGGCCACCCTGCGCGCCCTCGCCCGGGCCCGCCACACCCCCGACGCCCTGCTGCCGCTCGCGGTACGCGCCGCGCAGGGCCGGGCAGGACTGCACGCCGACCGCGGTGCCGAGACCGCCGACCCCGACCGGCTCGCCGTGCCCACGCTGATCATCCACGGCCCCGACGACGTGGTGGCCCCCTGGGAGCACTCCCGCCGTCTCGCCGCCCGCCGCGCCGACCTCGTCGCGCTGCACACCGTGCCGCGGGCCCCGCACGCGGCCATGTGGAACGCGGACCCGGAGGAGTACGAGGAGCGGCTGCGCCGCTTCCTGACCCCGCTGATGTGACCGGCCCGCGGCGCCCTCCGGTACGCGCCGGACCAGCCGCGGCCGGCCGTTTCCGTCGAAGGCCGTACCACTGGCCTGATCCCGCCTCCCGGCCCGCCCCCGGGCCGGTGCGTTGGCCAGCCCCGTAGCCCCCCGTGACATTCCGTTTGGGTTTTCGGACCGTCAACCGGAAGACTGCACCCGTGACGTCCCGTATCCCGCGCGACTCCAGGCTTCGACTCGTCCGACCGCGACCCCTGGCCGCCGCCCCCAGAGCTGTGAACCAGCGGCGCTCGCGCCGCCCCGCACCCCGGCCGCCGGAGGGCACCCCCGCCCCGGCCGAACTGGCCAGAATGGCGCGCACCGGCCTGGCCGGCGCGGTCCGGGTCGCCCGCTGGGCCGACTCCGCCCTCGGGCCCGGCAGCGACGCCGTCACCGCCGACGGCAAGGCCACCCTCTCCGACGCGACCGCCGAGCGCGCCGCCGCCGGCCTCGGCCTTGACGCCGACCGGATCCGCGCCCACTGGGACACCGCCCGGCTCGCCGGACTCATCGAGGTGCACGGGGACAGCGCGCGCCCCGGCTGGCGCCTGCGCGCCTGGGACCGCGACGACAGCGCCGTGCTGCGCGGCTGGGTCGCCCTGTTCGACGCCTGGTCGCTCGCCAGCCCGGAGCCCGCGGAGTTCGAGCCGGCCGCCGTCGCCGAGGTCGTCTCCGCCATGCCCCAGGTGCTCTCCTTCCTCCAGCTCTCCGCCGGTCCCGTGCCCGTCGAGCAGCTCCTCGACCTGCTCCAGCAGCGGGTCACCGAACTGCGCACCGAGCGCTGCGAGGTCTCCTACGAGCCCGGCGCCGACGGCTCCCCGGCCCCGGCCGGGACCGCCGCCCCCGCGGAGCCCGGGCCCACCGGGGACACCCCGCTCGCCCCGCTCCTGGAGTGGGCCCTCACGGCCCTCGCCTCCGTGGGCGCCCTGACCTACGGCGACGGCCAGGCCACGCTCACCCCGCTGGGCAACTGGGCGGTCTGGGTCAAGCTGGAGCAGATCTGCGTGGCCGCGCAGAGCCCTGCCGGCAACATCGAGCAGGCCGCCGAGGACATGCTCCGCGGCTGCGCCCAGCTCCGCCCCAACGCCGCCCGCGCCGAGTACCGCGCCTGGCTCGCCGCCCGCCCCGTCGGCAGCGCCGTCACCGAGCTGCTCGCCGCCGCCCGGGGCGACGACGCCCTGCTGCGCGGCCTCGCCTTCGAGGCGCTGCGCGTCGTCGGCGCCCCCGCCGAACCCGAGGTGCACGCGGTACTGGACGATTCCGCCCTGCGGCCCTACGCGCTGCTGTGGCTGGCCGAGCACGACGGCGTCGACCCGGAGGACGCCCACGAGGTCCTCACCCGCGAGGAGGCCACCTGGCTGTGGGTCGACACCGCCGCCGCCGTCGCCGACCACGGCGAGACGTCGATGCTGGTACGGCACCTGGAGGCCGCGGTGCAGCCGACCGTCCCCCTGCTGCTGGACGAGGTCCGCGCCGTCGGCCACCCGCGCACCGTGCAGGTCCTGGTGGCCCTCGCCGCCGCCCACCCCGACCCGGCCCTCGCCAAGGCCGTGCGCCGGGCCGCCTTCCAGGTGCACACCGGCGGCTGATCCGGTGCGCAGGGCGGCCCGCCGGGGAGGTCCCGGCGCACCGGGCCCGGCGCACCGGGCCGGTCAGCCGCCGATCTCGGGCGCGTAGGTGCCGAAGCTCCAGACGTTGCCCTCCGCGTCCCGGGCCATGTAGTCCCGCGAGCCGTAGTCCTGGTCCGTCGGGGGCATCAGGATCTCCGCGCCGTGCGCCACTGCCCGCTGGTGGTGGGCGTCGACGTCGTCCACGACGACGTACACCCCCGCGGGCCCGGCGCCCCGCATGGCCGTGTCGAAGAGGCCGCCGCGGCCCTTGGAACCGAGCATCACCGCGCCCTTGCCCTGGACCAGCTCGGCGTGCATCACCGTGCCGTCCTCCGTCTCGTACACCGACAGCTCGGTGAAGCCGAAGGCCTCGGTGAGCTGCCTGATCGCCGCTTTCGCGTCCGTGTACAGCAGCGTCGGAAAGACGCTCGGCCGTCCGCCCGTGCCCGCCATGCCGATCACTCCCTCGTGCGCCGGTCAACGCCCCCGTCCCCGAGTCTGGCAGCCGCCACCGGCACCCACCGTCCGGTTCGAACGCGCGGACGCAGAAAAAGCGCTTGCACGGTCCCGTTAGACTTGGCCCATGGCCATTCTCCTCGCGCATTAGACGGCGGGAACGTCCTCAGCCGCCCACCGCCAATCCTCAGTACGCCCTGGAGTCTGTCCGTGATCTCCGCTTCCGGAATCGAGCTGCGCGCCGGTTCGCGCGTCCTCATCGAGAACGCCACCTTCCGTGTCGCCAAGGGCGACCGTATCGGCCTCGTCGGCCGCAACGGCGCGGGAAAGACCACCCTCACCAAGTGCCTGGCCGGCGAGGGCATCCCGGCCGGCGGCCAGATCGCCCGCTCCGGCGAGGTCGGCTACCTGCCGCAGGACCCCCGCACCGGCGACCTCGACGTCCTCGCCCGCGACCGCGTCCTCTCCGCGCGCGGCCTCGACGTGCTGCTGCGCAAGATGCGCGAGAACGAGCAGCGCATCGCCAACGGCCAGGGCGCCACCCGCGAGAAGGCCCTGAAGCAGTACGAGCGCCAGGAGACCGAGTTCCTCACCAAGGGCGGTTACGCGGCCGAGGCCGAGGCCGCCACCATCGCCGCGGCGCTCAACCTGCCCGACCGGGTCCTCGGCCAGCCGCTCCACACGCTCTCCGGCGGTCAGCGCCGGCGCATCGAGCTGGCCCGCATCCTGTTCTCCGACGCGGACACCCTGCTGCTGGACGAGCCGACCAACCACCTCGACGCCGACTCGATCATCTGGCTGCGCGACTACCTGAAGACCTACCGCGGCGGCTTCATCGTGATCTCCCACGACGTCGACCTGGTCGAGACGGTCGTCAACAAGGTGTTCTACCTGGACGCCAACCGCGCCCAGATCGACGTCTACAACATGGGCTGGAAGCTCTACCAGCAGCAGCGCGAGGCCGACGAGAAGCGCCGCAAGCGCGAGCGCGCCAACGCCGAGAAGAAGGCCGCCGCCCTGCACTCGCAGGCCGACAAGATGCGCGCCAAGGCCACCAAGACGGTCGCCGCGCAGAACATGGCCCGCCGCGCCGACAAGCTGCTCTCCGGCCTGGAGGCGGTCCGCCAGTCCGACAAGGTCGCCAAGCTCCGCTTCCCCGAGCCCGCGGCCTGCGGCAAGACCCCGCTGATGGCCGAGGGCCTGTCCAAGTCGTACGGCTCCCTGGAGATCTTCACCGACGTCGACCTGGCCATCGACAAGGGCTCGCGGGTCGTCATCCTCGGCCTCAACGGCGCCGGCAAGACCACGCTGCTGCGCCTCCTCGGCGGAGTCGAGCAGCCCGACACCGGCGAGGTCGTCCCCGGCCACGGCCTCAAGCTCGGCTACTACGCCCAGGAGCACGAGACCCTGGACCCCGACCGCACGGTCCTGGAGAACATGCGCTCGGCCGCGCCCGACATGGACCTGGTCGAGGTCCGCAAGGTGCTCGGCTCGTTCCTGTTCTCCGGCGACGACGTCGACAAGCCCGCCGGGGTGCTCTCCGGCGGCGAGAAGACCCGGCTCGCCCTCGCCACGCTGGTCGTCTCCGCGGCCAACGTCCTGCTGCTGGACGAGCCGACCAACAACCTGGACCCGGCCAGCCGCGAGGAGATCCTCGGCGCCCTGCGCACCTACAAGGGCGCGGTCGTCCTGGTCACCCACGACGAGGGCGCGGTCGAGGCCCTGCAGCCGGAGCGCATCATCCTGCTGCCCGACGGCGTCGAGGACCTGTGGGGCGCCGACTACGCGGATCTCGTCGCCCTGGCTTGATCGAAAGTCTGATCCACGGCGTATGGATCATTCGGCCGAGCCGTGATCCATCATCTGTGTGAGATCTCCTCGTACCGGCGTGTGTCGTACACCGATTTCGCGGCCGATCCCTTCAGCGCCAAGGGGTCGGCCGCGTCGCGTCCCTGACCTGGCACTTCACGGAACCACCCGTTCGGCCGTGTGTCCGCGAAACCGTGGAACCGCTGATTCCGTATGTGGGGATGCGCTCCTGTCGTCACGTCGATGTCTCACGGACCTTGCCGAATGGGTGGCCATCACGCCCCGGAGGGGTGATCATGAGGAGACCAGAGCGCACTTCCCATGAGGAGGCACGGGTGGCCGAGACTCTGAAGAAGGGCAGCCGGGTGACCGGCGCCGCGCGCGACAAGCTCGCGGCAGACCTGAAGAAGAAGTACGACTCCGGTGCGAGCATCCGGGCGCTGGCCGAGGAGACCGGCCGCTCGTATGGCTTCGTACACCGGATGCTCAGCGAGTCGGGCGTCACGCTCCGTGGGCGTGGCGGAGCGACCCGGGGCAAGAAGGCCGCTACGTCCTGACTCCGGGCGGCCCATCGGCTTCGATGGTGGCCACCCGGTCGGCGGTCTCAACGGCCGGGTGGTTACTGTGCAGTCACTTAGCATGCCGTACGGCAATGTGTGATGACCGCACTCATCGGAGGCGCCCCATGGCTTCGCCCGACCAGGACCTCGCTCCTGTACTCGACAAGGACGGCGTACGGCTCACCGTCGACGACGCGCTCGCCACGGTGACGCTGGCCAATCCGGCCAAGCGCAACGCACAGAGCCCCGCCATGTGGCGGACGCTCACCGAGGCGGGCCGGCTGCTGCCGGGCTCCGTCCGGGTCGTGGTACTGCGTGGTGAGGGCCAGTCCTTCTCCGCCGGGCTGGACCGCCGGATGTTCACGCCGGAGGGAATCCCGGGCGAGCCGAACTTCGTCGAACTCGCGCGTCGTGACGACGCCGGGCTCGACGCGACCATCGCCGAATACCAGGAGGCGTTCACCTGGTGGCGGCGCAACGACATCGTGTCCATCGCCGCTGTCCAGGGCCATGCCATCGGTGCCGGGTTCCAGCTCGCGCTCGCCTGTGACCTGCGGGTGGTGGCGGACGACGTGCAGTTCGCCATGCGCGAGACCTCGCTCGGCCTCGTTCCCGACCTGACCGGCACGCATGCGCTGGTCGGTCTTGTCGGGTACGCCCGCGCGCTGGAGATCTGCGCGACGGGCCGGTTCGTCGGGGCCGGTGAGGCGGTGGCCTCCGGGCTGGCCAACCTCGCGGTGCCGGCGGCCGAACTCGACGGCGCGGTACAGGACCTGGCCGCGGCGATGCTGGCCGCCCCGCGCGACGCGGTGGTGGAGACCAAGGCACTGCTGCGCGGTGCGCCGGAACGCGACTACGACTCCCAGCGCGCCGCCGAGCGGGCCGCCCAGGCCCGGCGGCTGCGGGATCTGGCCGGCGTGGGCGAATGAGCCCGCGGGGCGCCGCGCGCTCCGGCCGGCCGGTCAGGCCACGCTCGTGACCAGCACCGCCACCGTCGGATGATCGTCCAGCGCGTCCCGCACCGCCTCGCGAACCCGCCGGGCCACCTCAACGGCCCGGTGGCCCGCGCCCGTCGCCAGCTCCACACGGACGTGCCGGTGCGGCAGCGCGGTGTCCCCGGCACGCTCCTCGATGTGCACGGCCCGGCCGAGACCGCCGAGTGATCCGGTCAGCCGCGCGACCCCGGGGACGGACAGCGCGGCCGCCGCCGCGCGGGACTCGTCGGGGTCCGTGGCGTCCCGGGCGGCCGGCGGCCGCGGCGCCTCCACCGGCGTGCCCTGACCGTCCGCCGTCTCCAGCAGCTCCGTCACCCGCAGGTCCACCTCCGTGACCGCGAGGCCCAGGGTGTCCGTCGCGGCCGCCAGCAGGGCGAGCCGCAGCCGGGACGCCGTCACCGGCAGCGGCTCGGCGGCCGGCGCCGCGAAGTCCGCCGTCACCCGCAGGGCGCCCGGGGGCACCGCGCCCGGCGGCCGCGGTACGACCGGTTCGCCGATGTCGTCCGGATCGGCGAGCGCGATCCGCGGCGTGCCGAGGCGCACGCCCGGCACCCCGTTCGCCGCCCGCTCCAGTACCGCCCGGGCCGCGCCCTCGGCGATCCACGCGCCGTCGCGCGGGCCGCCGAGCGGCAGCAGTCTGCCCAGGGCCGGCCGATGCTGCCCCGACACCCGCGTCCACCGATCCGCCGTCATTCCTCCAGCCTGCCGTATCCCTGGCGCGCAACCGCGCAACCCCGCTTACGGTGGTCGGAGAACGACGACCGAAAGGGACGTACGGCGATGACCGACATGACGACGACCCAAGACGGTGACAACGAACCACAGCTGTCGGCCCGCAAGGCCACCAGACGCGGCGGCGGAGACCCGGCGACCCGGGGACGGACGACCATCGCCGACGGTGTCGTGGAGAAGATCGCCGCGCTGGCCGCCCGCGACGTGGTCGGTGTGAACGCCCTGGGCGGCGGTCTTGCCCGGACCTTCGGCGCGGTGCGCGACCGGGTGCCGGGCGGCTCGAAGTCCGTGACCCGGGGGGTGAAGGCCGAGGTCGGCGAGGTGCAGACCGCGATCGACCTGGAGATCGTCGTGGACTACGGCGTGTCCATCTCCGATGTCGCCCGCTCGGTGCGGGAGAACGTGGTCGCCGCCGTGGAGCGGATGGCCGGACTCGAGGTCGTCGAGGTCAACATCGCGGTGAGCGACGTCAAGCTGCCCGACGAGGAGGAGGAGGAACCCGAGCCGCCCCGGATCCAGTGACGCCCCGCCCGCCCGGGGCCACCCGCCCGGGACCGCACCGCCGACGGACTGAAGGAGCGCTGCATGAGCATGGCCATGGTCGGCATGATCGCCGGGATGGCGCTGGGGTTCGCCGGGTACTTCGGCGGCTTCGGAGCCTTCCTGCTGGTGGCGGCGCTGGGCGCCGTCGGGTTCGTCGCCGGCCGGTACCTGGAGGGCGACCTGCAACCCGGTGACCTCTTCCGCGGCCGCGGCGACCGGCGCGACCGGCGGGGCTGACCGCCGTGAGCACGGAGACCGGCACGGCCCGCCCGCGCCCGGCCCCGGTGCCGGCCGGTGAGCGCGGCGCCCTCCGGATCGCGGACCGGGTCGTGGCGAAGATCGCCTCGCGCGCCGCCCGCGAGGCCCTCGGCCCGCTGCCCGCGGACGCCGCCGCCCCGCACGCCGTGGTCGCCGTCCACCCTCACCCCCGGGCCGGCTCGGGCCGGGGCAGCCTGGTGGGAACGGCCCGCGTCCGCATCGAGGTCGAACTCGCCCACCCCGTCGACATCGGTGCCCGCTGCGCCGCGGTGCGTCGGCAAGTGACCGAGCGGGTGAGCGAGTTGGTGAGCATGGAGGTGCTGGAGGTCGCCGTCCGGGTCGAGCGGCTGCATCTGGCACCGCAACCCGGCGCGCACCGCGGGAGGACGCGATGAGCGAACCCCGGCCGTCCGAGGACACCCGGCGCATGCCCGTCCTCGACCTCGGCAAGACCCCCGACGCGTCACCGCCCCTGCTCGACCGGGGCAGCGGCCGCTTCTGGTCGCCGCGCCGGGTCCCCGCCGGCGTCGTCGCCCTGCTCCTGCTGGCCGGCGCGGGCGTCCTGCTGTACGACGTCGTCGCGGTACGCGCCCACCGCCCGGCGATGCACTGGCGGCGCGCGCTGGCCCGGCAGCTCGCCGAGCGCCCCCTGGACGACGTCTGGGTGCTGGCCGGCGCCGGGGTGGCCGCCGTCCTCGGCCTGTGGCTGATCGTGCTCGCCGTCACGCCCGGTCTGCGCGCCCTGCTGCCCATGCGGCGCCCCCACCCCGACGTCCGCGCCGGACTGCGCCGCGAGGCGGCCGCCCTGGTGCTGCGCGACCGGGCCCTTGAGGTCTCGGGTGTGCGGGAGGCGCGGGTGCGGATGCGCCGCCGCCGGGCCCGCGTCCGGGCGCTGGCGCACTTCCGCGACCTGGACGAGGTACGGGCCGACCTGGACGACGTGCTCACCGACGCGGTGCGGGGGCTCGGGCTGAGCCGGCCGCCCGCGCTGTCGGTTTCCGTCCGGCGGCCCGGGCGGAAGGGGTGAGGACGATGCGCACCGGACGTGTGAACCGCGTACTGCTCTTTCTCGTGGGGCTCCTGCTGCTCGCCGTGGGCGGCTCGGTGCTGGCCGTGGGCCTGGGCGCCCCGGTGCCGCGCCGCTGGCCCCACTCCGGCCCGCACGACGTCCTGCTCAGCACCGCCGAGCGCACCCGGTGGCGGGACGCGGGCTGGTGGTGGCCCGCGGTCATCGGGGGCCTCGCCGTCCTCGTCCTGCTCGCCCTGTGGTGGCTCGCCGCGGTCCTGCGCCGGCGCCGCCCGGCCGGGATCGTGGTCGACACCGGGGACGGCGAGGACGCCCTGCTGCGCGGGCCGGCCCTGGAGTCCGCGCTCGCCGAGGACGCGGCCCGGCAGCCGGGCGTGGCCGACGCCGAGGTCCTGCTGGCCGGCCGCCGTACCAGGCCCGCGGTACGGGCCGGGCTCCGGCTGGAGCCGGCCGTGGACCCCGCCGCCGCCCTGAGCGAGTTCACCGCTCGGCCGCTGACCCGCGCGCGCGAGTCGGCGGGTCTGGCGTCGCTCCCGGCGGAGGTGCGGCTGCGGGCGGTCAGGCACCGTGCGGAACGGGTCTCCTGACCGCCCCGCCGCGCGGGCCTCAGAATCCGTGCCGCATCCCGCCGTCCACCGGCACCATGATCCCGGTCAGGTAGGAGGCCGCCGGGGACAGCAGGAACGCCGCGACCCTGCCGAACTCCTCCGGCGCCCCGTACCGGCGCAGCGGGATCCGGGACTCGCTCGCCGCCCGGGTCGCCTCGGGATCGGCGGACAGCGCGTCCAGCTCACGCACCCGGTCGGTGTCGATCCGGCCCGGCAGCAGACCCACCACGCGGATCCCGCGCGGCCCCAGTTCGTCGGCGACGGACTTCGCGAACCCGGCGAGCCCCGGCCGCAGCCCGTTGGAGATGGTCAGCCCCGCGATGGGCTCGTACACCGACCCGGACAGCACGAACCCGATGACGCCGCCCGGCTCCAGTTCGGCCGCCGCCGTGCGGGCGAACCGCACCGCGCCGAGGAACACCGACTCGAACGCGTCCCGCCACTGCTCGTCCGTGTTGTCGGAGACGAACCCCGGCGCCGGCCCGCCGACGCTGACCAGAACGCCGTGGAAGCCGCCGAAGTGCTCCCGGGCGGCCGCGATCAGCCGCTCCGCCGCCCCGGGGTCGGCGTTGCCGACGGCCACGCCCACCGCGTTCGGGCCCAGTTCGGCCGCCGCGTCGGCGGCCCGCTTCTCGTCACGGCCGGTGACGACCACCTTCGCCCCTTCGGCGACCAGCTCCCGCGCGGCGGCGTTGCCCAGCCCCCGCGTCGCGCCGGTGACCACGTACACCCGGTCCTTCACTCCAAGATCCATGGCACCTATCCTGCCCCCTCGCCGCCGAAGAGGGCGAGGGCGGTGTTCACCAGCGCGATGTGGCTGAACGCCTGCGGGAAGTTGCCGAGCTGGCGGCCCAGTTCCTGGTCGTACTCCTCCGCGAGCAGCCCCACGTCGTTGACGAGGCCCACCAGCCTCTCGAACAGCTCCCGTGCCTCCTTCGTGCGGCCCGTCATGTGCAGGGCCTGGGCGAGCCAGAACGAACAGGCCAGGAAGGCACCCTCGCCGCCCGGCATGCCGTCGACGCCGACCGCGTCGGTGTCGTAGCGGCGGACAAGACCGCCGTGGTCCAGGTCGTCCCGGATCGCGTCGACCGTGCCGATCACCCGCGGGTCGTCGGGCGGCAGGAAGCCGTAGTAGGGGATCAGCAGCAGGGCGGCGTCCAGTTCGCGGGAGCCGTAGTACTGGGTGAAGGTGTTGCGCTCGGGGTCGTACCCCTTCTCGCACACCTCCCGGTGCACCTCGTCGCGCATCGCCCGCCAGCCGTCGAGGTCGCCGGGCAGCTCCGGGTACCGCTCCAGGGTCCGTACGGCGCGGTCGGCGGCCACCCACACCATCACCTTCGAGTGCACGAAGTGGCGCCGGCCGCCGCGCACCTCCCACAGGCCCTCGTCGGGCTGCCGCCAGGACGACCGCAGGAACGTCATCAGCGCGCACTGCAGCGACCACATGTGCGGCTTGGTGGACAGGCCCGAGGCGCGGGCCAGGAACAGCGAGTCCATGACCTCGCCGTACACGTCGAGCTGGAGCTGGTCGACGGCGCCGTTGCCGACCCGCACCGGCGCGGAGTCGGCGAAGCCGGGCAGCCAGGGCAGCTCCCACTCCGGCAGCCGCCGCTCGCCCGCCACTCCGTACATGATCTGCAGGTCGGCCGGGTCGCCCGCGACCGCGCGCAGCAGCCAGTCGCGCCAGGCCTCGGCCTCGCCGTGGTAGCCGGCGGCCAGCAGGGCGCCCAGGGTGAGGGTGGAGTCACGCAGCCAGCAGTACCGGTAGTCCCAGTTGCGCACCCCGCCCGGTTCCTCGGGCAGGGAGGTGGTGGCCGCGGCGACGATCCCGCCGGTCGGGGCGTAGGTGAGCGCCTTGAGAGTGATCAGGGACCGTACGACGGCGTCCCGGTGCGGCCCGTCGTAGCGGCAGCGGGCCGTCCAGCGCCGCCAGCCCCGCACGCTGGCGCTCAGCGCCGCGTAAGGGTCGACGAGCGCGGGACGCGGTTCGTGCGAGGGGTGCCAGGTCAGCACGAACGCGACCCGCTCGCCCTCGGTGAGGGTGAACTCCGCGTGGGTGCAGAAGTCCTCGCCCCACATGCGTACATGGGGCTCGGCGCGCAGCCACACCGAGTCCGGTCCGGCGGTGGCCACCCGGTGGCCGTCGGAGCGGCGCATCCACGGGATGATCGAGCCGTAGTCGAAGCGCAGGCGCAGCATGCCGCGTACGGTGACCCGCCCGCTGACGCCCTCCACGACCCGTACCACGTCGGGGGCGCGGTCGCGCTGCGGCATCAGGTCGGTCACCCGCACGGTGCCCTCGGCGGTGTCCCACTCGGTGTCGAGGACCAGGGTGTCGGGCCGGTAGGCGCGGCGGGTGCACATGCCCGCGCCCTTCGGAGCGATCCGCCAGTGGCCGTTCTCCTCGTCGCCGAGGAGTCTCGCGAAGCAGGCGCCGGAGTCGAAGCGGGGCAGACACAGCCAGTCGATCGAGCCGTCCCGGCCGACCAGGGCCGCGGTCTGCTCGTCCCCGATGACGGCGTAGTCCTCGATGCGCTCGTTCACAGCATGCGGTTTCCCGGGGGCTCGCGCGGCCAATCAGGTGGTGCGCCGGGGGAGTGACGGCAGTCCCGCAGGACCGGGGCCGTCAGACGGCGGCCGGTTCGCTCTCCTCCGGCGCCGTCTCGGCGGCCGCCTCGGCCCGGTCCCGGACCTCGCGCCGGACCAGGAACCACCAGCCCACCGGGACGCCCGCGGCGAACAGCCACCACTGGAGCATGTACGCGTAGTTCAGCGGGGCGTCCTCGCTGCCCGGGTCGGAGATCTGCTCCGGGGTGCCGCCCCTGGCCGCGGGCGCCGTCTGCTCGACGTAGCCGCCGAGCACCTTCGCGCCGAGCCGCCGCGCCTCCTCGGCGCTGCTGATCAGCATGATCTGCCGGTCCGGCAGTCCCTTGATGTTCTTGATGCCGCTCGCCGAGGTCGTCTCGTCGGCCTCCAGCCGTCCGGTGACGGTGAGCCGGCCCGCGGGCGGCGCGGGGATCTCGGGGAAGTCGGTCTGCACGCCGTTCGCCGGGATCCAGCCCCGGTTGACCAGCAGCACCCGGCCGTCGGTCAGGACGAACGGGGTCAGGACGTGGAAGCCGACCTCGCCGTCGGAGTTCGTCCGGCGCCGGACCACCACCTCCCGGGAGCTGTCGAAGGTGCCGGTCGCGGTGACCGTGCGGTACTTCTCGGCGCGGGTCACGGAGTGACCGGGAGAGGTGAGCCGTTCCACTGGGACGGGTTCGGCGTGCAGGGCCCGGGAGACGAGGTCGTTGCGGGCGGTGCGCTCCTGGTACCGGTGCTGCTGCCAGAAGCCCAGCTTGATCATCGTCGGGATCAGCGCGATCGCGATGATGGTGAGGATCACCCACTGGCGGGTCAGCAGGAAACGGTAGCGGTGCACCCCACGACGGTACATCCGGGCCGTGGGGTGCATTCGGGCGGGTAGCGGGTCACACCCGGTCCACCACCCCCGTCTTCCCCTCCGCCCGGGCGCAGTGCGCGCCGCAGAACCAGTGGCCCTCGACCTCCACGCCCTGCCCGATGATCTGCACCCGGCAGTGCTCGCAGATCGGGGCCATGCGGTGGATCGCGCAGGAGAAGCAGTCGAACACGTGCACGGCACCCTGCGCGTGCACCTCGAAGGTCATTCCGTAGTTGTTGCCGCAGACTTCACATGTCGCCATGGGGCACAGCGTGAGCCGTGGCCGGTCCGCGGGCGAGCGGGCGCGGGGCGAGTCGCGCGCCAATCACCCGTCCGTACGGTCACCCGTCGGCGGGCTCGACGTCCCGCAGCAGCTGTCCGAACGCGGCCTCGTCGACCACCGGCGTCCCGAACTGCCGCGCCTTGACCACTTTCGAGGTGCCCGAGCCCGGGTCGTTGGTGACCAGCAGGCTGGTCAGCCGGGACAGGCTCGTCGCCACGTGCAGCCCGGCCTCGGTCGCCCGGTCCTCCAGCAGCTCCCGCTCCGTGGAGGTGTCCCCGGAGAACGCCACCCGCATGCCCTGTTTGAGGCGTTTGCCCGCTTCGTAGCGGCCGGGGTTGGGGTAGGGGCAGGCGGGCCGCTTCCGGGACGGGCGCCAACCGCCGTAGCCCTGGCCGCCGTAGCCGCCGCTCGCCTGCCGGCCGATCCTGGGGGTGTCCGACCACTCCGTCAGCGGACGGCACTCCAGCAGCGGAAGCCGTACGTCACCCGCCGCCGCGGCCCGCAGACTGGGCCGGAACGCCTCGGCGAGCACCCGCGCGTCGTCCAGCGCGTGGTGCGCCCGCTGCTGGACCACCCCGAAGTGCGCGGCCAGCGACTCCAGCTTGAAGTTGGGCAGCGGCAGCCCCAGCTCCTTCGACAGCGCGATGGTGCACAGCCGCTGACGCACCGGGGCCTCGCGCCGCGCGCGTGCGTACTCGCGCGCGATCATCTGCCAGTCGAAGACCGCGTTGTGCGCGACGAGCACCCGGCCGTCGAGACGGGCCGCGAACTCCTCCGCCACCTCCCCGAACAGCGGCGCCCCTTCGAGCACCTCGCTCGTCAGTCCGTGTATCCAGACCGGTCCCGGATCGCGCTCCGGGTTGACCAGCGTGTACCAGTGGTCCTCGACCTCGCCGCGCGCGTCCAGCCGGTACACGGCCGCGGAGATGATCCGGTCGTCCCGGGCCAGGCCGGTGGTCTCCACGTCAACGACCGCGTATCCCTTCGGATACGCGGCCGGCCACGGCGTGGCGGAGGACACTGCGGTCGCACGGTCTTCGAGCATGGTCACTGAGGATACGGGCCACGACCGACAGCGCCGTCCCCCAGGTCCGGCGGCGGCGTCCCGGGCCCGTCCTCCTGCTCGCCGGCCGCACACGCGTGCGTGCGCGAACCCGTGCCGGACGTGCGGCAGTTCCCGCGGCCGAGCCCGAACTCGGCGCAGCGGCGCCGCAGTCCGCCGGAGCGCGGCGGCACCGTCCCGGCGGAACGCCGGCGCCGGCGCGGCTGTGCGATTCTCCCTGCTGTGACGGAACCAACCCATGACGAGACGCACGGCGGTGCGCTGGGCTCGCGCCTGAACTGGCTGCGGGCGGCCGTCCTCGGCGCGAACGACGGCATCGTGTCCACCGCGGGACTCGTCGTCGGCGTGGCCGGCGCGACCGACTCCCGGGCCGCCCTGCTCACCGCGGGCCTGGCCGGCCTGCTCGCCGGGTCCATGTCGATGGCGGCCGGGGAGTACGTGTCGGTGTCCACCCAGCGGGACTCGGAGAAGGCCGCGCTGGCCCAGGAACGACGGGAGCTGCGCGAGCGGCCGGCCGCGGAACTGGAGGAACTGACCCGGATGCTCGAGGAGCGCGGGCTGTCCCGCGAGGTCGCCCGGGAGGCCGCCGGGCAGCTCACCGAGCGGGACGCGCTCAGGGCGCACGCGCGCGTGGAACTGGGCATCGACCCGGACGAACTCACCAACCCCTGGCACGCGGCCTGGGCGAGCTTCCTGGCCTTCACCGTGGGCGCCCTGCTGCCGCTGCTGGCGATCGTCCTGCCGCCGGCCGGCCGGCGGCTCCCGGTCACCGTGCTGTCCGTGCTGGCCGCGCTCGTGCTCACCGGCTGGAGCAGCGCCCGGCTCGGCGCCGCCGCGCCCGGCCGCGCGGTGCTGCGCAACGCGGCGGGCGGCGCCCTCGCGATGGGGGTGACGTACCTGGCCGGGACGCTGCTGGGCGCGGCGGGGGCGTAGCCCGCCGGCGAGCGGACCCGGGGCCCGCCCGCGCGGCCCGCCGCCAGGACGTACCGTGAGGTGCGCTCGACCACCCCCCGGGCGCACCGCACCACACCCCGCACGAGAGGGACCCTCGCCATGCGCGCCACCACCATCCACGCCCCGTACGACATGCGCGTGGAGGACGTCCCCGAACCCGTGGTGCAGCTGCCCACCGACGCCGTGGTGCGGGTGCTGCGCGCCTGCATCTGCGGCAGCGACCTGTGGGCCTACCGCGGCGAGGCGGCCCGGCAGCCGGGGCAGCGCATCGGCCACGAGTTCCTCGGCGTCGTCGAGGAGACCGGCTCCGAGGTGTCCGCCGTCCGGCGCGGCGACCTGGTGGTCGCCCCCTTCATGTGGTCCGACGGCGTCTGCGACTACTGCCGCGAGGGCCTGACGACCTCCTGCGAGCACGGCGGCTTCTGGGGCTCCGTCGGATACGACGGCGGCCAGGGCGAGGCCGTACGCGTGCCTTTCGCCGACGGCACCCTCGTGCGGCTGCCCAAGGAGGCCGCCTCCGACGAGCATCTGCTGTCCGCCCTGCTGACCCTCTCCGACGTGCTCGGCACCGGCCACCACGCGGCCCTCGGCGCGGGCGCCCGCCCGGGCGCCACGGTCGCCGTGGTCGGCGACGGCGCCGTCGGCCTGTGCGCCGTGCTGGCCGCCAAGCGGCTCGGCGCCGAGCGGATCATCGCGCTCGGCCGGCACGAGGTCCGCACCGACATCGCCCGCCGCTTCGGCGCCACCGACGTCGTCGCCGAGCGCGGCGACGCGGCCGTGGAAGCCGTGCGCGAGCTGACCCGGGGCCAGGGCGCGCACGCCGTGGTCGAGGCGGTCGGAACCGAGCAGTCCATGCGGACGGCCGTGAACATCGCCCGCGACGGCGGCGCCATCGGCTTCGTCGGCGTGCCGCACGGCAGCGGCACCGGACTGGACCTCGGCGTCATGTTCGACCGGAACATCGCCCTGCGCGGCGGGGTCGCCCCGGTCCGCGCCTACATCCCCGACCTGCTGCCCGACGTCCTCGACGGCACCATCGACCCCTCCCCGGTGTTCGACCTGACCGTCGGCATCGAGGGCGTCCCGGACGGCTACAAGGCGATGGACGAGCGCACCGCCCTCAAGGTGCTCGTCACCAACGGGTAGTACGCGGCTAAGACCAGCGGATCGGCAGCGGCAGAGCCGTGAGCAGACCCGAGACCACGACCACGGCGCCCAGGGCGGTCACCTCGGCCCGCGCCGGGGTGTACGCGGTCAGCGGGTCCGCCGCGCGGCTCAGCCGGATCCGCGCCCACAGGGCGAGCCCGGCGACGACGGCGACCAGGATCACCTTGGCCAGCAGGGCGCGCCCGTAGGCCGTCGTCGTGAGCTGGTCCAGGACCGTCGCCGCCGGCATGCGGCGCAGCGAGCTCCACACACCGGTCGCGGTGAGGGCGGCGAGCAGTACGGCCGCCACGCGCGCGTACAGTCCCAGCAGCCGGGGCCCGGCCGCGTCGCCGCGCCAGCGCCGCAGGGTCCGCAGCGCGTGGAGCAGCCCGCCCGTCCACAGCGACGCGCAGGTCAGGTGAACCAGTGTCAGGCCGGCGCCGGTCAGCGGGCTCTGCTCGGTCGTGGGGTGCGCGCGCAGCGCCTCCGCGACCACCACCGCGGCCAGCGGCCACACCTGGGCCGCCGGCCGCCGGGCGAGCGCGCACAGCCCCGCCAGCAGGAAGGCGTTGACCTCCAGCAGCGCCAGCCTGCCGTCACGGGAGTCGTACAGACCGCCGGCGTCGATCTGGCCAGGGCGGTGCGGGATCAGATTGCCCGCGGAGACCACCGCGGCCAGCGCCAGCGCCGCGACGAGGCCGGCGGCGTTCGCGGCCGGCGCCCAGCTGCGCGGCCGTTCGGCGGGGGCACCGGGCAGCCGCCGGGCGAGCCGGAGCACGAACAGCTCGCCCAGCGGGACGCACAGGGCGGCGAACAGCACCCCGCGCAGCAGCGCGATGCCCGCTGCCCCGGGCGCGGCGGCCTCCCCGGTGCCGTGGAGCGCGGCGGACGGCCCCAACAGCGGGATCAGCGCCGCCAGGGCCACCAGCACCAGCACGGCCACGGCCCGGCCGGCGCCGGACCCGTGCGCAGCGCCGTCCGCTTCGGCGGCCCCGGCCGCCGGTCGTATCGAGGTCACCCCGCGATCCTCGCCAGCGGGCCGGGGCCGGGCAAGTCCGGGAGGGCGGCCGGTGCCGCGCCGTCTCGCCGGTGCGTACGTTTCCGGCCGCCCCGGGCTCAGTCCCAGCGCGCGGGGTCCGATCCCCAGGGCACCGGGGGCCGTGCCCAGCCGGCCGGGCCGCCCGTGAAGGACACCGGTGGCAGGGCGTGCCGCAGCCGGCCGAGGCGGCTGCCGGTCTCCACCAGCCAGGCGTCCGGGCCCTCGTACCCGGCACCGCCGCCGGCACGGGCGGGCGGCATCCCGTCCGTCAGCCAGTGCGCGGTACGGGCGAGCGCCAGCCGGACCAGCCGGCCGCCGCCGTCGTACGACCGCTCCTTCAGCGCCCGGAGCACGGCCGCCGCCAGCAGGTACCCGGTGCCGTGGTCCAGGGCCTGCGCGGGCAGCGCGCCGGGCCGCTCGGCCGATCCCTCGGTCACCGCGATGCCGGTCGCGGCCTGCACCAGGCTGTCGAAGCCGCGCCGCCCGCCCCAGGGCCCGTACGCGCCCCACGCCGACACCTGCGCCACCACCGGCCCGGGGTGCCGCTCCGCCAGCGCCTCGGGGGAGAGCCCGAACCGGTCCAGGGCGCCGGGCCGGTAGCCGGTCACGACGACGTCCGCGGCGGCCAGCAGCTCCTCCAGGGTGTCCCGGCCGGTGGTGAGGTCGAGGGTGGCCGAGCGCTTGCCGAAGCCCGTGTCGGCGTGCTGGTCGGGGAGTTCGGGCGAGCGCGGGGGGTCCAGACGCAGTACGTCCGCGCCGAGCAGCGCGAGCGTGCGGGTGGCGACCGGGCCGGCCAGCACCCGGGTCAGGTCCAGGACGCGCAGCCCGGCGGCGGGCAGCAGCCGGGCCGCGGCCGGGTCGAGCGGGGACGGCACGCGCGCGGGGGACGTGTCCAGCCGCTCGCGTTCGACCAGCGGCCGGGCGGCCACCTCGGCGGCCTGTCCGTGCGCCGCCCACTCCCGCGGGGTGCGCAGGGCCACGGCGAGACCGCCGGCGCGGTGGACCGTGTCCTCCACCTCCAGGGCGGACCGTTCGGCGATCCGCGCGGCCGCCTCCGCCACCGGTACGTCCTCGGGCAGGTCCAGCGCGCGCAGCAACCGGGCGCGGTGGTGCGGGTAGTTGGCGTGGGTGCGTACCCAGCCGTCGGCGGTCCGCCAGAACCGGGACAGCGGCGCGAAGGCGACCGGGGCCCGGCCGTCCACCCGCAGCAGCCGCTCGCTGTGGAACGCGGCGGCGACCGCGCCGTCGTCCACCTCGGCCCCCGGCACCCGGCCGAGTCCGGCCCGCCGCGCCCCCAGCTCGACGGCGGCCAGCGCGCACGCGCCGACGCACGCGCGCGCCAGCCGGCTCACCGGCAGCCGTGCCGGCAGCGTTCCGGCACGCTCGACGACCGACACGCGGGGCACCAAAGCGGGGTCACCGCCCAGCGCGGTCCAGGCGAACTCGATTTCCGTCATGACTGCACTATGCAGTATTGATTCAATCAACCTTGAGGCCTGGGCCGCGGGGCGGGCGGGTGCCGCCGGAAACCCTCCGGCGGCACCCGGGCGCGGGGACGGGTCAGTTCACCGCGCGCAGCGCGTTGACGACCCCGGACCCGTAGAACCCGTTGACGCGCTTGTTGCCGACACAGGTCGCGTCCACGACCCCGTCGCCGTCCCCGTCGTACGGGCCGGCCGGGCAACCCGGGTTGTCCGCCTGCGCCTTGAGCAGCGCCTGGAGCTGAGCCGGGGTGGCGTGCCGGTGCGTGGACTTCAGCAGCGCGGCCACGGCGGCCACGTGCGGGGACGCCATCGAGGTGCCCTGGAGGAAGCCGTACTGGTTGTTCGGCAGCGTGGACAGGATGCGGCCGTTCTTCGACGGCGTGTCCGGGATCTGGTACTTGTCACCGCCCGGCCCCGCCACGTCGACCACGCCCCGGCCGTAGCTGGAGTAGTACGACTTGGCGCCCTTGACGCCCACCGCGCTCACGGTGACCACGCCGGGCAGCTGGGTCGGGATGTCGAAGCACTTGTGCGGGTCGACCGTCCGGGTGGTGGCGGTCGAGTCGTCCGGGCTGGAGTCGTCCACGATCGCGTCGGAGTCGAGGTCGTCGTTGGAGTTGCCCGCCGAGGCCACGTTGAGCGTGCCCTTGCGCTGCGCGTACAGCTGGGCCCGGTTGACCGCGTCGACGATGGCCCGCTGGTCGGGGTCGTCCATGCAGTTGTACAGCCACGGATCCACGTAGTAGCTGTTGTTGGTGACCTCGATGCCGTGGTCCGCGGCGAAGACGAAGGCGCAGACCACGCTCTCCGGGTAGAACAGCGAGGTCGAGTCCGGCTGGGACACCGTGATGCTCGCGACCTTCACCCCGGGCGCCACGCCCGCCACGCCTATGCCGTTGCGGGCCGCGGCTATCTCGCCCGCGACATGCGTGCCGTGGTAGTGGTCGGCGTCCGCCGGCCGCCAGGCGCCGTATGTCGTGTCCGCCTTGCCGCTCACGCAGTTCGCCGACTGCGACGCGGAGAAGTTCGGGGCGATGTCCGGGTGGGTGTCGTCGACGCCGGTGTCGATCACACCGACGGTCACGTTCCTGCTGCCCGGGTTGATCGTCGCGGCCTTGTCGGCGCCGATCGACCGCAGGTCCCACTGGTCGGCCTCGAGGGGCTCCTCGCCCGCCGCCGCGCCCTGGGCGACCTTCGCGGCCTCCGCCTTGGACAGGACCTGGACCGCGCCCTCGTCCGTCGTCCCCGCCGCGCTCAGCGGGGCGGTACGCGTGGCGCCCGCGGACTGCACGCCGGGCACCGCCCGCATCCGCTCGCCGAAGTCCGCCTGCGCGGAGTGCGCGACGATCACCCCGATCCGGGCGTAACTCGCCACGATGGTGCCGCCGTTGCGCGAGATCGCCCGCTCCACCGACTCGATCGTGCGGTGGTCCGTCCTGGTGTTGACCACGTACGCCAGGGCCGGGCCGTCCGCCGCCCGTGCCGTAGTGGCCACCTCGGTCGCCGCCGAGGCCGCCGCCGGCAGGAAGCCGAGCGAGGCGGTCAGTGAGAGCACGACCGGCACGGCGAGTGCCAGTCGGCGTCTGGAGCGCAGATGAACCATGGGATCTCCACATCATCCGGATACGGAACGGCCCGAGACACAGGTGGTGCTCGGGCGCGTACATGACGGGTGGTGCAGGCCGAAGCTATCTCCCCGATCTGATCTCCGAAAGAGGCAGGCCGACTTGAACCGGTCCGCGCGCGGCGCCGTGACCGTGAACGGAGGGCCCGTCACGATCGTGGGCCCCCACCGGAATCACGTTCCGGAGTCGGCCGACGACTGCCGGTAACGTGACGTCCTGTCCGTGTGAGGTCGACGCAGCGCATGTCCGACGCGAGGAGAGCCCGTGGCCACCGAGACACCGCCACCCGCGAAACCGCAAGCCCACCTTCCCTCCACCGAGGAGTTCGTCGAGGTCCAGCAGAGCGCGGAATTCGGTGAGTTGCGCCGCGCCAACCGCTCCTTCGCGTTCCCCCTGACCCTCGCCTTCATCGCCTGGTACCTGCTGTACGTGCTGCTGTCCTGCTACGCGGGCGGCTTCATGGGCACCAAGGTCGCCGGCAACATCAACGTGGCCCTCGTCCTGGGCGTCGCGCAGTTCCTGACCACGTTCCTCATCGCCTGGTGGTACGCGCGGCACGCCGCCGCCAAGCTCGACCCGCGGGCCGAGGCCATCAAGTCCCGGATGGAGGGCGGAGCATGAGCCCCGCACAGCACACCCTGCTCGCCGCCGGCGAGGCCAGTGAGCACCGGACGCTGATCATCACCCTGTTCGCGGTGTTCGTCGCCGCGACCCTCGTGATCACCGTCTGGGCCGGCCGGCAGACCAGGGACGCCGCCGACTTCTACGCCGGCGGGCGGCAGTTCACCGGCTTCCAGAACGGCCTGGCCGTCTCCGGCGACTACATGTCCGCCGCGTCCTTCCTCGGCATCGCCGGCGCCATCGCCCTGTTCGGCTACGACGGCTTCCTGTACTCCATCGGCTTCCTGGTCGCCTGGCTGGTCGCTCTCCTCCTGGTCGCCGAGCCGCTGCGCAACTCCGGCCGCTACACGATGGGCGACGTCCTCGCCTACCGGATGCGCCAGCGGCCCGTCCGTACCGCGGCCGGCGTCTCCACCATCGTCGTGTCGATCTTCTATCTGCTCGCCCAGATGGCCGGCGCCGGCGTACTCGTGTCGCTGCTGCTCGGCATCACCAGCGACGGCGGCAAGATCGGCATCGTCGCCCTGGTCGGCGTCCTGATGATCGTGTACGTCACCATCGGCGGCATGAAGGGCACCACCTGGGTCCAGATGGTCAAGGCGGTGCTGCTGATCATCGGCGCCCTGCTGCTGACCTTCCTCGTCCTGCTGAAATTCCACTTCAACATCTCCGACCTGCTCGGCAAGGCCGCCGACAACAGCGCCAAGGGCTCGGCGTTCCTGGAGCCCGGCCTGAAGTACGGCGGCACCGGCACCACCAAGCTGGACTTCATCTCCCTCGGCATCGCCCTGGTCCTGGGCACCGCGGGCCTGCCGCACATCCTGATCCGTTTCTACACGGTGCCGACCGCCAAGGCCGCCCGTAAGTCCGTCATCTGGGCGATCGGCCTGATCGGCGCGTTCTACCTGATGACCCTCGCCCTCGGCTTCGGCGCGGCCGCGCTGATCAAACCGGACGAGATCATCGCCTCCAACAAGGCGGGCAACACCGCCGCCCCGCTCCTCGCCCTCCACCTGGGCGGAGTGGACTCCAACTGGGGCGCGATCCTGCTCGCCACCATCTCGGCCGTCGCCTTCGCCACCATCCTCGCGGTGGTCGCCGGTCTCACCCTGGCCTCGTCGTCCTCCTTCGCCCACGACATCTACGCCAGCGTCATCAAGAAGGGGCAGGCCACCGAGAAGCAGGAACTGGGCGCGGCCCGCTGGGCCACCGTCGGCATCGGCGCCGTCTCCATCCTGCTCGGCGCCATGGCCCGCGATCTGAACGTGGCCGGCCTGGTCGCCCTCGCCTTCGCGGTCGCCGCCTCCGCCAACCTGCCGACCATCCTCTACAGCCTGTTCTGGAAGCGGTTCACCACCTCGGGTGCCCTGTGGTCGATCTACGGCGGCCTGGTCACCGCGGTCGGCCTCGTGCTGTTCTCGCCGGTGGTGTCGGGCAAACCGACCTCGATGTTCCCGGACGTCGACTTCCACTGGTTCCCGCTGGAGAATCCGGGCATCATCTCGATCCCGGTCGGCTTCCTGCTGGGCGCCGTGGGCACCCTGCTCTCCAAGGAGGTCCCGGACGCCGGGAAGTACGCGGAGCTGGAGGTGCGGTCCCTGACCGGCACGGGAGCGCACTGACCTTCGTGACGACGGCCGCGTCGTACCGGATCGTACGGTCCTACGACGCGGCCCCGCCGTGCCTCGTGGGATCGGGCCACCACTATTGTCGGTGCTCTCACGTAGGCTCGCAGGTGACGGAGAACGATGATGCGGTACCGAGGGAGGGGGCCCACGTGCTCATCGACACCTACGGCCGAGTCGCCACCGACCTTCGGGTCTCACTGACCGACCGGTGCAATCTGCGCTGCACCTACTGCATGCCCGAGGAGGGCCTGCAGTGGCTGGCCAAGCCCGACCTGCTCACGGACGACGAGATCGTCCGCCTCATCGACATCGCGGTCCGCCTGCTCGGCATCGAGGAGGTCCGCTTCACCGGCGGCGAGCCCCTGCTGCGCCCCGGCCTGGCCGGCATCGTCGAGCGCGTCGCGGCCCTGGAGCCCCGGCCTCAGATGTCCCTCACCACCAACGGCATCGGTCTCAGGCGCACCGCGTCCGCCCTGAAGGCGGCGGGCCTTGACCGGGTCAACGTCTCCCTGGACACCCTCCGCCCGGACGTCTTCAAGACCCTCACCCGCCGCGACCGCCACCGGGACGTCCTGGAGGGTCTGGAGGCCGCCCGCGAGGCGGGTCTCGACCCGGTCAAGGTCAACTCGGTCCTCATGCCGGGGCTGAACGCCGACGAGGCCCCGGACCTGCTGGCCTGGGCGGTGGAGCACGACTACGAGCTGCGCTTCATCGAGCAGATGCCCCTCGACGCCCAGCACGGCTGGAAGCGCGAGGGCATGGTCACCGCAGGCGACATCCTGGCCTCCCTGCGCACCCGCTTCCACCTCACCCCCGAGGGCGCCGACGAGCGCGGCTCGGCACCGGCGGAGCGCTGGCTGGTCGACGGCGGCCCGCACCGTGTGGGGGTGATCGCCTCGGTCACCCGCCCGTTCTGCGCGGCCTGCGACCGCACCCGCCTCACGGCCGACGGCCAGATACGGACCTGCCTGTTCGCCACCGAGGAGACCGACCTGCGAGCGGCCCTGCGCTCCGGCGCCCCCGATGAGGAGATCGCCCGCCGCTGGCGCCTGGCGATGTGGGGCAAGAAGGCCGGAGCGGGCCTCGACGACCCCTCGTTCGTACAGCCGGATCGCCCGATGTCGGCGATCGGCGGCTAGGGACGACAGACCCTAGGAGCCCTCGGGTGCTTTCCAGTCCTGGAACCGCACCACGTCCTTGAGGAACCCGCGGACCCCGAGGAACTGCGACAGATGCTCGCGGTGCTCCTCGCAGGCGAGCCACGTCTTGCGCCGCTCCGGCGTGTGGATCTTCGGGTTGTTCCAGGCAAGTACCCACACGGCGGCGGCACGGCAGTCCTTGGCGGAGCAGATGGGGGTCTCGTCACTCACGGTTTCGTCAGGTTCCGTCTCACAGAGCCCCCGTAAACAAGGCGACGCCGAGCAGCCACGGGGGGAGCTGCCCGGCGTCGGTCCGTCGCTCCGACGGGGGATGCGGAGCGCGTACGCAGTATGTCATGGGTCACCCTGCGTCCGGCACTGAACCGCACGATTGAATTGAGCTTTTCTTGAGCTTGGCCGCGAGCCCGGTCCACCGCCCCGTATCCGCGGTGGTCAGGCCCGTTCCGGCCGCTCACCGGGCTCCCGCGCCCCCGGCTCGGCCGACAGGTCCTCCGGTACGGACTGCGCCCGCGCGCTCTCGTCCTCCGCGCGCGGCGGCGTGATCATCGGCCGCGTCGGGGCCGTGACGAAGGTCGACGGAAGAGTGGGCGGCCGCTCCCGGCCGGCGTTCGCGATCACCACCGCGATGTAGGGGAGCACCGCGCCGAGCACCAGCGCCACGATGGCGACGTGCCGTTCGACGTTCCACAGGGTCGCCGCGAGGATCACCGAGGCGGTCCGGATCGTCATCGAGATGACGTATCGCCGCTGCCGGCCCCGTACGTCCTCGGCCAGACCGGTCCGGGCGCCGGTGATCCGGAACACCTGGACGTTGCCGCCGTGCTGCTTCCGCATCACATTCCACCATCCGCCCGCATCGGACTCCCATGGTCCGCAACCTTCGCCCGCGCACAGGTACGAGCCGGTGCGGAACATCTCCACGTTACGCCGCGCCACCACCGCCCACGAGACCGGGTCGCCGCCCGCCCGCGCGGACGCCGCCGGCCGGGCCACGCACGGGCGTACCCGACATGCGCCGAACGGCCCACACACGGAGACTTGCCGTAGTGCTCACGCCGATCGGTACGAGGAGGCAGCCATGGGCTGGTTGTGGGCGATCATCGTGGGGTTCGTGCTGGGCCTCATCGCCAAGGCGGTCATCCCGGGCAAGCAGCACAGCCCCCTGTGGCTGACCACCATCGGCGGCATCCTCGGCGCGATCGCGGGCAACGCGATCGCGAGTGCCCTCGGCGTCGCGGAGACCAAGGGCATCGACTGGAGCCGGCACGCCTTCCAGCTCATCGCCGCGATCATCATCGTCGCCCTGATCGACGCCGCCTACATGGCGACGATCGGCAAGCGGAAACAGCAGCAGCGCGTCTGACGGCGGACACACCGAAGGGCGGCCCCCCGGACCGAGGAGCCGCCCTTCGGCATGTCTCACGCGGGCTTGACCTCGACCGCGGCCAGGTTCTTCTTGCCCCGGCGCAGCACCAGCCAGCGCCCGTGCAGCAGATCCTCCCGGGCGGGAACCGCGTCCTCCGCGGTGACCTTCGCGTTGTTCACGTAGGCACCGCCCTCCTTGACCGTCCGGCGGGCGGCCGACTTGCTGGCCACCAGCCCGACCTCGGCGAACAGGTCGACCACCGGACCCAGCTCGGTGACCTGGATGTGCGGCACCTCGGACAGCGCCGCCGCCAGCGTCCTGTCGTCCAGCTCCGCCAGCTCGCCCTGGCCGAAGAGGGCCTTGGACGCGGCGATCACGACGGCCGTCTGGCCGGCGCCGTGCACCAGCGTCGTCAGCTCCTCGGCGAGCGCGCGCTGCGCCGCACGGGCCTGCGGGCGCTCCTCGGTCTGCCGCTCCAGCTCCTCCAGCTCCTCCCGGGACCTGAAGGACAGGATCCGCATGTACCGCGAGATGTCACGGTCGTCCACGTTCAGCCAGAACTGGTAGAACGCGTATGGCGTCGTCATCTCCGGGTCGAGCCAGACGGCGCCGCCCTCGGTCTTGCCGAACTTGGTGCCGTCCGCCTTGGTCATCAGCGGGGTGGCCAGGGCGTGCACGTCCGCGTCCGGCTCCAGCCGGTGGATCAGGTCTAGGCCGGCCGTGAGGTTGCCCCACTGGTCGCTGCCGCCCTGCTGGAGCCTGCAGCCGTACCGCCGGTACAGCTGCAGGAAGTCCATGCCCTGCAGGATCTGGTAGCTGAACTCGGTGTAGCTGATGCCCTGGTCGGACTCCAGGCGGCGGGCCACGGAGTCCTTCGTCAGCATCTTGTTGACCCGGAAGTGCTTGCCGATGTCTCGCAGGAACTCGATCGCGGAGAGGCCCTCCGTCCAGTCGAGGTTGTTCACCATGACCGCCGCGTTCTCGCCCTCGAAGGACAGGAACGGCTCGATCTGGCCGCGCAGCCGGCCCACCCAGCCGGCCACGGTCTCCGGGTCGTTCAGCGTGCGCTCGGCGGTCGGGCGCGGGTCGCCGATCAGGCCCGTCGCACCGCCGACCAGCGCCAGCGGCCGGTGCCCGGCCTGCTGGAGCCGGCGCACGGTGAGCACCTGCACCAGATGCCCCACGTGCAGCGACGGCGCCGTCGGGTCGAAGCCGCAATAGAACGTGACGGGACCGTCCGCGAGCGCCTTGCGCAAGGCGTCCTCGTCGGTGGACAGGGCGAACAGCCCACGCCACTTCAGCTCGTCGACGATGTCCGTCACGGTTCTCGTGTCTCCTTGAAGATCTTCGGGCAGTCGGGTGACAGCCGACTACGAGGTTATACGCCCTGACTGACAGAGCTCATATTGAAATCGGGGATCCGCAGCGCGGGCATCGCGGCCCGGGTGAACCAGTCGCTCCACTCGCGGGGCAGCGTCTTCTCGGTGCGCCCGGCCTCCGTGGCCCTGCCCAGCAGGTCCACCGGCGACTCGTTGAACCGGAAGTTGTTCACCTCTCCGGTGACCTCGCCGTTCTCCACGAGGTAGACGCCGTCCCGGGTCAGACCGGTGAGCAGCAGCGTCGCCGGGTCCACCTCGCGGATGTACCACAGGCAGGTCAGCAGCAGCCCGCGCTCGGTGTCCGCGACCATCTCCTCCAGGGAGCGGTCCTGCCCGCCGTCGAGGATCAGGTTGCCGAGCGCCGGGGCGACCGGCAGCCCGGTCAGACCCGCGCTGTGCCGGGTCGTGGTCAGGTTCCGCAGGACACCCTCGCGGACCCAGTCGGTGGCCCGCACCGGCAGCCCGTTGTCGAACACCGACTGGTCACCGCCGGAGGAGTGGGCGACCACGAACGGCGCGCACTCCAGGCCCGGCTCGTGCGGGTCGCTGCGCAGCGTCAGCGGCAGCCCGCTCAGCTTCTCGCCGACCCGGGTGCCGCCGCCCGGCTTGGAGAACACCGTCCGGCCCTCCGCCGCGTCCCGGCCCGAGGCCGACCAGAGCTGGTAGATCAGCAGGTCCGCGACCGCGGTCGGCGGCAGCAGCGTCTCGTAGCGGCCCGCGGGCAGCTCCACGCGCCGCTCGGCCCAGCCGAGGCGTACGGCCAGCTCGGCGTCGAGCGCGCCCGGATCGACGTCCTTGAAGTCACGTGTCGACCGGCCCGCCCACGCCGAGCGGGTACGGTCCGGCGACTTGGCGTTCATCTCCAGCGTGCCGGTGGGCTGGTCGTGCCGCAGCCGCAGCCCGGTGGAGGTGCCCAGGTAGGTCGACACCAGCTCGTGGTTGGCGAAGCCGTACAGCTCCCGGCCGCCGGCACGCGCGCGTGCGAAGGACTCGCCGAGCGCCGGGGCGAAGTCCGCGAACACCGCGGACGAGGTCTCGGCGGGCGTGTCGGTGAAGTCGGGGGACGCGGGCACATCGCCGACGAGCGGCTGCGCGTCCTCGGCGGGCCCGGCACCGCGCGCGGCGGCCTCGGCGGCCCGCACCAGCGGCTCCAGCTCCGCGGCCGTCACCGCCGACCGGGACACGACACCGGACGCGGTGCCCTCCTTGCCGTCCACGGTCGCGATCACCGTGAGCGTACGGCCCCGCGTCACACCGTTCGTGGTGAGCGCGTTCCCCGCCCAGCGCAGGTTCGCGGACGACTGCTCGTCGGCGATGACCACACAGCCGTCGGCCCGGGACAGCGCGAGCGCCTGCTCGACGACCTCGTGCGGCTTGTTGGTACGGGCGCTCATCGACCGGCCTCCTGGGTGGTGTTCAGAATGTTGACGCCCCGGAACAGGGCGGAGGGGCACCCGTGGGACACGGCGGCCACCTGGCCCGGCTGGGCCTTGCCGCAGTTGAAGGCGCCGCCCAGGACATAGGTCTGCGGGCCGCCCACGGCGGCCATCGACCCCCAGAAGTCGGTGGTCGTCGCCTGGTAGGCGACGTCCTTCAGCTGCCCGGTGATCCGGCCGTTCTCGATCCGGAAGAAGCGCTGCCCGGTGAACTGGAAGTTGTAGCGCTGCATGTCGATCGACCAGGACCGGTCACCGACCACGTAGATGCCCCGGTCGACGCCCCCGATCAGGTCCTCGGTGGACATCCCGGCGGGATCCGGCCGCAGCGACACGTTGGCCATGCGCTGCACCGGCACGTGCCCCGGCGAGTCGGCGAACGCGCACCCGTTGGACCGCTCGGACCCGGTCAGCCGCGCGATCCGCCGGTCGAGCTGGTAGCCCACCAGCGTGCCGTCCTTCACCAGGTCCCAGGACTGCGCCTCGACGCCCTCGTCGTCGTACCCGACGGTCGCGAGGCCGTGCTCGGCGGTGCGGTCTCCGGTGACGTTCATCAGCTCGGAGCCGTACCTGAGCTTGCCGAGCTGGTCGAAGGTGGCGAAGGAGGTGCCGGCGTAGGCGGCCTCGTAGCCGAGGGCGCGGTCCAGCTCGGTGGCGTGCCCGATGGACTCGTGGATGGTCAGCCACAGGTTGGACGGGTCGACGACCAGGTCGTACACGCCCGCCTCCACGCTGGGCGCCCGCATCTTCTCCGCCAGCAGCTCCGGCATCCGCTCCAGCTCGGTGTCCCAGTCCCAGCCGGTGCCCGTCAGGTACTCCCAGCCCCGGCCCACCGGCGGCGCGATGGTCCGCATGGAGTCGAACTCACCGCTCGACTCGTCCACCGACACCGCGGTCAGCTGCGGATGCAGCCGCACCCGCTGCTGGGTCGTCACGGTGCCGGCCGTGTCCGCGTAGAACTTGTTCTCGTGCACGGTGAGCAGCGAGGCGTCCACGTGGTTCACGCCGTTCGCCGCCAGCAGCCGCGCGCTCCACTCCGCCAGCAGCCCGGCCTTCTCCTCGTCGGGCACCGAGAACGGGTCGATCTCGTACGACGAGACCCACGTCCGGTCCGCGTGCACCGGCTCGTCCGCCAGCTCCACCCGCTCGTCCGACCCGGCCGACCTGATCACCTGCGCGGAGAGCTTCGCCATCGCCACCGCCTGGGAGGCGACCTTCGCGGCCGCGTCCATGGTCAGGTCCACGCCGGACGCGAAGCCCCACGTACCGCCGTGCACGACCCGGACCGCGTAGCCGAGGTCGGTGGTGTCCGACGATCCCGCGGGCCTGGCGTCCCGCAGCCGCCAGGACGCGCTGCGCACCCGCTCGAACCGGAAGTCCGCATGCTCGGCCCCCAGCGCACGCGCGCGTGCCAGCGCGGCGTCGGCCAGGGCCCTCAGCGGCAGCGCCGTGAAGGCTTCGTCGATGGAATGAGGCACGGAGGTCTCCCTGCTGTCGTGGCCTGTCGGTCCGATCATGTCGTGACAGCGACCCGGCGGACCACAGGTTTCGCCGTGCGCACCCGTGGTTTCTGTAGGGACCCGACAGTGACGCACTTCAGCCACTGTCGGTGCCCGCTTGCCCACGGAAGGGGCGCTACCGATAGGTTTCCGGTGAAGCCGCCTGTCATCGAGGTGTTCGGGCGGGTGCCGTACCGCATCAGACCGCTATCGAAAGGGTGATCCGTTGAGCCGCTCGGTTCTCGTCACCGGAGGCAACCGGGGCATCGGCCTCGCCATCGCCCGCGCTTTCGCCGACGCCGGCGACAAGGTCGCGATCACGTACCGCTCGGGTGAGCCGCCGGCCGGCTTCCTCGCCGTCAAGTGCGACATCACCGACCCCGAGCAGGTGGAGCAGGCCTACAAGGAGATCGAGGAGCAGCACGGTCCGGTCGAGGTTCTTGTCGCCAACGCCGGCGTCACCAAGGACCAGCTCCTGATGCGCATGTCAGAGGAGGACTTCACCTCGGTCATCGACACCAACCTCACCGGCACCTTCCGCGTGGTCAAGCGCGCCAACCGCGGCATGCTGCGGGCCCGCAAGGGCCGTGTCGTCCTGATCTCCTCGGTGGTCGGCCTGCTCGGCTCGGCGGGGCAGGCGAACTACGCCGCCTCCAAGGCCGCTCTCGTCGGCTTCGCGCGCTCCCTCGCCCGTGAGCTGGGCTCGCGCAACCTCACCTTCAACGTCGTCGCGCCCGGCTTCGTCGACACCGACATGACCAAGGTGCTCACCGACGAGCAGCGCAAGGACATCGTGTCCCAGGTGCCGCTCGGCCGGTACGCGCAGCCGGAGGAGATCGCCGCGACGGTGCGGTTCCTCGCCTCGGACGACGCCTCGTACATCACTGGAGCCGTCATCCCCGTTGACGGCGGACTGGGAATGGGTCACTGATCACCATGAGCGGAATTCTCGAGGGCAAGCGCATCCTGATCACGGGTGTGCTGACGGAGGCCTCCATCGCCTTCCACGCCGCGAAGCTGGCCCAGGAGCAGGGCGCCGAGGTCATCCTGACCGCGTTCCCGCGGCCCACGCTGACCGAGCGCATCGCCAAGAAGCTCCCCAGGCCGACCAAGGTCATCGAGCTGGACGTCACCAACGACGAGCACCTCGGGCGTCTGGCCGACGTCGTCGGCGAGGAGCTGGGCGGCCTGGACGGCGTCGTGCACTCCATCGGCTTCGCGCCGCAGGACGCGCTCGGCGGCAACTTCCTCAACACGCCGTTCGAGTCGGTCTCCACCGCCATGCACGTCTCGGCGTTCTCCCTGAAGTCGCTGACCATGGCCTGCCTGCCGCTGATGCAGAACGGCGGCTCGGTCGTCGGCCTCACCTTCGACGCGCAGTTCGCCTGGCCGCAGTACGACTGGATGGGCCCGGCCAAGGCCGCCCTCGAGGCGACCAGCCGCTACATGGCGCGCGACCTGGGCAAGCAGAACATCCGCTGCAACCTGATCTCGGCGGGACCGCTCGGCTCCATGGCCGCCAAGTCCATCCCGGGCTTCAGCGACCTGGCCGCCGTGTGGGACACCCGCTCCCCGCTGGAGTGGGACCTGAAGGACCCCGAGCCGGCCGGCCGCGGCATCGTCGCCCTGCTGAGCGACTGGTTCCCGAAGACCACCGGCGAGATCATCCACGTGGACGGCGGCCTGCACGCCATCGGCGCCTGAGCCACGCACGGCACACGGTGACCCGCGTACGGCGCGGGTGAGCCCGTACGACGTCGACGCCCCGTTCCCCGCAGCGCGCGGGGAGCGGGGCGTCACTCGTTCGGCGTACCCGGCCGGGCGGGGCGGGGAGCCGGCGGCGCACCCTGGAGGCAGCGTTCACCTCGCGCATCCCTCCGCAGCCCGGCCGAGGAGGTCCCCTTGTGCGCCTGTCCCGCAGCCTGGCCCCGGTGACCGTGGCCGCCGCCCTCGTGTTCTGCCTGCCGTACGCCGCGCTGTGCCACGCGCGCGTGAGCGACGGCAAGCCGCCCGCGCCGAAGCTGTTCGGCGCCGCGTGCCGTACGGCCGTCACCGGCTCGCACGTGGTCGCCCACTGCCACAACCCCTACGTCGACACCGACCGCGTGCGCCTGCACATCGAGTGCGCCCGCTGGTGGGACATCGACACCGACAGCGCCCCGGTGAACACCGACGCGGCCATGACGGTACGGCTGACCGGCCGCTGCTGGAAGGAGGTCCGCTCGGTGTGGATCAGCCACCAGAAGGCGCGCTGAACCTGTCCGGACGGCACAGGAACGGATAGCTCGCGGCCTCCTCGGCCGCCGCCTGCGCGTCACCTGCGCGGATCGCGTCCACCAGGCGGGCGTGGTCCATGTGCGTCTCCGGCGTCAGGCCCGCGCCGACGTCGGCGCGCAGCCAGTCGCGCAGCACCTCGCCCAGGTCGGCGTACATCGCCGTCATGACGTCGTTGTGGGAGGCCGCCACCACGGCCAGGTGGAAGGTCGCGTCGGCGCTCACGAAGGCCTCGGCCTCGCCGGCCTCCCAGGCCTCCTCGCGCCGCACCAGCAGCGCGTCGAGCTGCTTGAGGTCCTTCTCGGTACGCCGCTCGGCGGCCAGCCGCGCCGCCGCCGACTCCAGCGTCGAGCGCAGCTCCGCGATGTGCCGCGGATCGGCCCCCGCGAAGCGGCGGTGCATCACGCCGGCCAGCTCGCTCGTCGCCGCGACGTAGGTGCCCGAGCCCTGCCGGATGTCCAGCAGACCGTTGTGCGCGAGCGCGCGCACGGCCTCGCGGACGGTGTTGCGGGCGACGCCGAGCTGCTCCACCAGTTCCGGCTCGGTCGGGATGCGCGATCCCACCGGCCACTCGCCGGAGGCGATCTGCGCGCGCAGCTCGGCGATGACCTGCTCGGAGAGCGCCGAACGGCGCGGGTGGCTCAGAGGCATGGCACACCTTCGCACGGGATTCCCGGCCGGGGCCGCCGGGGGAATGGACAACCAATCATCCCATGATTCTATGATGTGCGGCATGGCCAGTGAGGAAACGCGGATCGCGGACACCCGTACGGAGATGCCTTCGACCGATCGCGGCGTGAGCACAGCGCCGGGCACCCGTCCGACGCCACCCGCGCACGCGTGGGCGACCCGGCTGGTCGTCGTCGGCATCGTGCTGACCGCGCTCAACCTCCGCCCCGCCATCACCAGCCTCGGCGCGCTGCTGGAGGAGGTCCGCGACGGCCTCGGCATGAGCGGCAGCGTGGCCGGACTGCTCACCTCCGTGCCCCCGCTCTGCTTCGCCGTCTTCGGCGTCACCGCGCCCCGCCTGGCCCGCCGCTTCGGACCGGCCGCCGTGGTGTGCGCCGGCATGGCCGCCATCACCGCGGGCCTGCTGATACGCCCGTACGCCGGCGGCACGGCCGGCTTCCTCGCCGCCAGCGCGCTCGCCCTGATGGGCATCGCCGTCAGCAACGTGCTGATGCCGGTGATCGTCAAGCGCTGGTTCCCCGACCGCGTCGGCTCCATGACCGGCCTGTACTCGATGGCCCTCGCCCTCGGCACCTCCACCGCCGCGGCGGTGACCGTGCCGCTGACCGGTGCGCTGGGCGGCGGCTGGCAGTCCGGGCTCGCCGTGTGGGCGGGGCTCGCGGCCGCCGCCGTACTGCCCTGGCTGCCGCTGGTGCGGAACCGGGGCGCGGCCCCCGCGCCGGAGCCGGTGCGCACCGCGCCGGACGGGCGGGCGGCCCCGCTGCGCATCACCCGCAGCCGCACCGCCTGGGCGCTCGCGGTCTTCTTCGGGCTCCAGGCCACCGCCGCCTACATCACGATGGGCTGGATGGCGCAGATCTTCCGGGACGCCGGTGTCCCGGCCGGCACGGCGGGACTCCTCCTCGCCGTCACCATGGTGATGGGCGTCCCCCTGGCCTTCGTGATCCCGCGGCTCGCCACCCGGCTGCCCCACCAGGGGCCGATCGTGCTGGCCCTGGGCGTGTGCGGCCTCGTCGGATACGCCGGCCTGTACCTGGCGCCGGCCGGCGGCGCCTGGGCCTGGGCCGTGCTGCTCGGCATCGCCAACTGCGCCTTCCCGCTCGCGCTGACCATGGTCGGCATGCGTGCGAGGACCGGTGCGGGCGTGGCCCAGCTCTCCGCGTTCGCGCAGAGCACCGGCTACCTGATCTCCATCCCCGGCCCGCTGCTGGTCGGCGTGCTCTACCAGCACAGCGGCGGCTGGGGCCTGCCGATCGCCCTGATGGCGGGCCTGATGCTGCCCCAGATGGCGGTGGGCTTCCTCGCGGGCCGCGACCGCACGGTGGAGGACGAGGCGGGCCGGGCCTGAGCGCGCGGCCCCTGCCGCCACCGCCTGCCGACGGGATCCGCCGCCACCGCCCGCCGCCACCGCCCGCCGGCGGGACCGGCCGGCACCCCGGCCGGTCCGTTCCGGACGAAGGGTGCGAGACTGGGCGCATGGAGCCCGTGCTCGACCCGAACCCCAAGAACGGCCAGAAGAAGCTGCTGCTCGTCTTCGGCTCGTTCCTCGCCATCTTCGTGATCATCGGCATCATCGCGACGATCGCCTCGCCCTGACCCGGCCCGCGCCCTGAGGGTGGGGCTGTCCCCACCATCCCCTAGGGGGACAGGGTCAGGGTCAAGTGGGTGGGTCACCGGATGGGCCGGCGGCCCCGCACTCCGTAGCTTCGAGACATGACCGCGGCAGGCGGCCAGAACCACTCGAGGACCTCACGGAGGCGACCATGCCGGTCCGTACGCACACCCGGCCCCACCCGGCGACCACGGGCGGCGTCGACATCCGGCTGCCCTGGTGGGCCCTCGCCCTGCCCGCCCTCGCCTTCGCCGTACTGCTGGCGCTGATACTGAACCCGTCCGACGCCCACGCGGCGGGCACCGGCCCGGCGATCACGCAGCTCCTCGAACGCGCGCAGCGGCTCCTCGCCCGCTGACGGAGCCTTCATCCGCGGTGATTCCCCATGTCAACTCCCTGCGCCGGGTGGCCTGTTTCATGCGAAGCTGGGACCCATGAGCGTCGCAGAACCCCGCAGGATCGTCATCTTCCGGCATGCGAAAGCCGACTGGCCCCAGGTGCCCGACCATGAGCGCCCCCTCGCCGAGCGGGGCCGTACGGACGCAGCGGTGGCCGGGCGCAAGCTGGCCGACACCGGTTACACCTTCGACCTTGCCCTGTGCTCCACCGCCGTCCGGACCCGCGAGACCTGGAAGCTCGCCGTCCACGAACTCGCGCACCGGCCGAAAACCGTCTACGAGGAGCGGGTCTACGAGGCCTCTCCCGGCGAGCTGATCGCCGTGCTCAACGAGGTCCCGGACGACGCGCAGAACGTGATCCTCATCGGCCACAACCCGGGCGTGCACGGGCTGGCCGAGGTCCTGGCCGGCGAGTCCGGGGGCGACGCCCGCAAGCGGATGGAACGCCGCGGCTTCCCGGCCGCCGCCTTCGTGGTGCTGACCTTCGACGGCGGCTGGAAGAGCCTGGAGCCTGGCACGGCCACGCTGGTGGACTACTGGGCGCCCTCCGAGTGACGCCGCACTCGGCGGAAGGGCCCGGCACCGCGACGGTGCCGGGCCCTCCTCACGTCCGGAGCCGTCCGGAGCGCGAACCGTCCGGACCGGCGGCTCAGCCCTCGTCGTGCGTGTCGGCCGCCTCGACCTCTTCGCGGGTGACGCCCAGCAGATAGAGCACGGTGTCGAGGAAGGGGAAGTTCACCGCCGTGTGCGCGGCCTCGCGGACCATCGGCTTGGCGTTGAAGGCGACGCCCAGCCCGGCCGCGTTCAGCATGTCCAGGTCGTTTGCGCCGTCGCCGATCGCCACCGTCTGCGCCAGCGGCACCCCGGCCTCGGCGGCGAACCGGCGCAGCAGCCGCGCCTTGCCCGCACGGTCCACGATCTCCCCGGTGACCCGCCCGGTCAGCTTGCCGTCGACGATCTCCAGCGTGTTGGCCTGGGCGAAGTCCAGCCCCAGCCGCTCCTTCAGATCGTCCGTGACCTGCGTGAAGCCGCCGGAGACCACACCGACCTGGTAGCCGAGCCGCTTCAGGGTGCGGATGAGCGTGCGGGCGCCCGGCGTCAGCCTTACCTCGTTGCGCACCTTCTCCACCACCGAGGCGTCCAGCCCCGCCAGCAGCGCCACGCGCGCGTGCAGCGACTGCTCGAAGTCCAGCTCCCCGCGCATCGCCGCCGCCGTCACCTCGGCGACCTTGTCCTCGCAGCCCGCGTGCGCGGCGAACAGCTCGATGACCTCGTCCTGGATGAGGGTGGAGTCCACGTCCATGACCACCAGCCGCTGGGCCCGCCGGTGCAGGCCCGCCGAGACCACGGCGACATCGACACCCAGAGCCGCCGCGTCCGAGGCCAGGGCCGTGCGCAGCGGTTCGGTCTCCACCCCGGAGACGGCGAACTCCACCGCGGTCACGGGGTACTTGGCGAGCCGGAAGATACGGTCGATGTTGCCGCCGGTCTTCGCGATGCGGGCGGCTATGGCCGCCGTCGACTCGGCCGTGAGCGGATGGCCGAGCACCGTCACCAGGGAGCGCCCTAGCCCGCGCGGCCGGTTGTCGCCACGCCCGGAGATGATCTCCGCCTGCATCTTCATCGACTCGGCCCAGCTGTGCACGGTGGACCGCAGATCGCCCTCGAGCCCGGCCGGCGGCTGGGTGACCAGCGCGCACAGCACCAGGCGGCCCCGGGTGACGACCTGCTCGATGTCGACCACGTCGACGTGGAAGGCGGCAAGGGTGTCGAAGAGGCCGGCCGTGATGCCCGGCCTGTCCTTGCCGAAGATCTTGACGAGGAGAGTGGGGACCTCGGAGGTCTGCGAAGCGCTCATGGTGTCACCACCGTATCCGGCACCCAGTGCCTTCCGCCCGTGCGGTCCGCCTGACGGACACGGAACAACAGGTGTCCACCGGATGTCCCGCACCTGGCCCGCCGCGGTCGCCCCGGCACCCGCGTCCGCCGGTCACCTCCCGGTCCTCCACCCGCGTCCGCCCGTCACCTCCCGGTCCTCGGACGCGGGGGCGGCGGGGGAGGCGGCGGTGGCGTGCCGTCGTCAGGGCCGTCCGGCGGCCGATGCGGCGGGCGGGCCCCCGGACGGCCCCGGGGCGGGGGCGGGTCCAGCCGGCGGGAGATGGTCGGGGCGCCGTACATGTCGTCCCCGGGTGACGGCGGCCGCGCGTCCTCGGGCTCCGCGCGCGCCTCCTCCGGCACCCGGAGATAGGGGTTCGTGCCGGGGTTCGGCGGCCGGTACGGCCTGCCCGGCGCGTAGGGCCCGGCCCCACCGCCGGGCGAGGGCTGCCCGGCGCGGTCGCCGGACGCGAAGTCCTGCCCGTAGCCGTCGCCGTACCCCACTCGCGCGCCGTGCCCCGGCCCCGCGCCGCCCGCCGTGACCGCCCCCTCCCGCGCAGGCCCCGCCACCCGGGTGCCCGCCGCCCCCAGCGCCCGGGCGAGCAGCGCCCCCACCGCGCCGGCCCCCGCACCCCATACGGCACCCAGGAGCAGCGCCATGCCCGTCCGGCCGTGCAGTTCGATGCCCGCGCCGAACGCGTCGAAGCCCAGCACGGACAGCGAGGCGTCCACCGAGACGTCCGTCAGCCAGGCGAGGAGCGGCCAGGCGAGCGCGGTCACGGTCCCGAGCCGCAGGGCGCAGCGCCCCGCGAAGCCCGCCGTGCCCGTCCCGCCCGGCACCGGCGTGCGCACCGCGGTCAGCACCCCCGCCAGCAGCATCGCCACGGCGGCCGCCACCGCGAGCAGCCACACCCGGCCGTCCAGCCCGGCCAGCCGGCCCACGGTGACGGACTGGTCCTGCGACGCGCTCAGCAGCCGGTCCAGCGGGTGGGGGAGCACGCCGCCCAGGGCGCCGGTGGCCCGGCCGTCCCAGGGGACGAAGAGGCCGAGCGGGATGCCGAGCCACACCCCGTTCGGCGCGCCGAGCAGGGCCGCGCCGGCGATCCGGCCGGGGTGGTCGTCGCCGGTCGCCGCGTACGCCGCCGCGGCGAGCCCGGCGGCCACGGCCAGCAGCAGCACGGTGACCAGCGCCGAGACGGCCGGCCGCACCACCCGGTGCACGGCGTCCCAGCCGGGCGGCAGGGGAGCGCGGCGGGAGGCCAGCAGCGCGATCAGCAGGACGCCGGCGGACCAGCCGAGCCCGCCGAGCAGGGTGGGCGCGGTGTCCACGGTGAAGCCGACGGCCGCCTCGGCGTGGATCAGGTCACCGATCCGGTCCGGGAGCAGCCCACCGATGTCGCCGAGGTCCCCGAGGCCGGGGATCCCGGTGCCGCCCTTGCCGCCCCCGCCGGGCAGTTCGCCGAGGCCGAGCGAGCCGCCGTCGACGGGGACGACGCCGTGCCCGATCCGGGCGAGCCCGCCCAGCATCGCCACGAAGAGGGCGACCACCGTGCCTGCGCGCGCGAGGAGTTCGGACGGCGCGATCACAACTCCCGCCGTGCGCAGGGACCGCAGGAAGAACCCCGACAGCAGCAGGGCGCCGGTCAGGCTCACACCGAGTGGCGTGATCTCGACGGCGGTGTGCACCTCGGCGCCCTTGAGCCCGAAGGCGGACACGTCTGCCGACGGGGAGACCGAACCACCCGCCCCGAGAGCCACAACGGCCGCCGTCAGCGGGCCCAGTGAGCCCGCCGCGTCCGCCCGGAGCAGGTGCAGCCCCAGCGCGGCCGTGGCCGTCATCCCCGCCAACGCCCAGCTCACGGCGGCGACCGCGGACAGCAGGATGTCCACCCACGGCAGCGGCTTGCCCGGCCGCGCGGTCCCGGCACCCGTGGCAGCACTCATGGCAGACCCCCCGATCCGCTGCGCGGCACCGCTGCCGCGCTTGTCCCCCTCGCGGGGGATTACCACTCTCCGGCCGGGTTTCAACCCCGTCAACGGGGCGAGTTGAAGCGTGTGTCGGGCCCGCGTCGCAAGGCCCGGGTTTCGGTCATGGGGCCGAGCCTGAAATAGTTCCCCACGATGTTCGACATCCCTAGACTCCCTGTGATGGGGGAAATTCGGGGGACAACTCAGTGGGGCATGGAGTGCCGGAACTCGTACTGGAAACAAACGGACGGACCTGGACGCTCGAGCCGTCCAGGCCCTACACCCTCGGCCGCGATCCGCAGGGTGACATCGTCTTCGACGACGCCAGGGTCTCCTGGCGTCACGCCACGGTCAGCTTCAACGGCCGCAGTTGGGTCATCGAGGACCACGGCAGCACCAACGGCACGTTCGTGCGGGGCCAGCGGATCCATCAGATGGAGATCGGCCCCGGTTCGGCGGTGCACCTCGGCAACGCGACCGACGGACCGCGGCTGAATCTGTCCGGCGCCGCGGCGGCGGTCGCCCAGCCCCAGCCCCAGCAGCAGGCGCAGTCCGCGCCGTACGCCGCCCAGGGCGCGGGGCCCGGCTGGGCCCAGCCGCAGGCCCCGCAGCAGGGGGTGCCGCACCAGGCCGCCGCGCACCAGCAGGCGCCGCGGGCCGACTGGCAGCAGTCGCCGGCGTTCCCGCAGCAGCAGGGCGGTCCGGACGGGAACCCGGTGCAGAAGACGCCCGGTGGCGCGGCGGGGGCGCCGCCGGTCTACGGCGACCGCAGCCCGACCACGTTCCACCAGTTCGCCGTCGGCCGGGTGATGCGCATCGGCCGTGCCCTGGAGAACGAGCTGGTCGTCTCCGACCTGCAGGTCTCCCGGCACCACGCCGAGTTCCACTCGACGCCCGACGGCCGCTTCGAGATCCGCGACCTGGGCTCGCACAACGGCACCTACGTCAACGGCCAGCCGATCGCCAAGGGCGGTTCGGCGCTGCTCGGCCCGAACGACATCGTCGGTGTCGGCCACTCCACCTTCCGTATCGTCGGCGACCGGCTCGAGGAGTTCGTCGACACCGGTGAGGTCTCCTTCTCCGCGCGGCATCTGACCGTCACGGTCGACGGCGGCAAGCAGATCCTGAAGGACGTCTCCTTCGGCGTCCCGGAGAAGTCCCTGATCGCGGTCATCGGCCCGTCCGGCTCCGGCAAGTCGACGCTGCTGAAGGCGCTCACCGGCTACCGGCCCGCCAACCAGGGCGAGGTCCTGTACGACAACCGCAACCTGTACAAGCAGTTCGCCGAGCTGCGCCAGCGCATCGGTCTGGTCCCGCAGGACGACATCCTGCACAAGGAGCTGACCGTCAGGAAGGCCCTGAAGTACGCGGCCAAGCTGCGCTTCCCGGCCGACACCACGGCCGCCGAGCGCGACGCCCGCATCGACGAGGTGCTGCGCGAGCTCAAGCTGGACATCCACAAGGACAAGAAGGTCACTTCCCTCTCCGGCGGCCAGCGCAAGCGCGTCTCGGTCGCCCTGGAGCTGCTGACCAAGCCCTCGCTGATCTTCCTGGACGAGCCGACCTCCGGCCTCGACCCGGGTATGGACCGCGATGTGATGCAGCTCCTGCGCGGTCTCGCCGACGACGGCCGTACGGTCCTGGTGGTGACCCACTCCGTGGCCGAGCTGGCGATCTGCGACAAGCTCCTGGTGATGGCGCCGGGCGGCGCGGTCGCCTACTTCGGCCCGCCGGAGGAGGCGCTGAACTTCTTCGGCTACGACAGCTGGGCCGACGTCTTCTCCGCCTTCGAGAACTACCGCGACTACGACTGGGCGGGCCGCTGGAAGGGCTCGCAGCACTACCAGATGTACGCCGCGGACATCGACGCGGTCGCCCCGCAGTCCGTACACATGCCGCCGCCGCAGGCCATCAGGCCGCCCAAGCCGCAGGGCTGGGGCTCCCAGCTGATGACCCTGATCCGGCGCTATGTGGCGGTCATAGCGTCCGACAAGGGGTTCCTGGCGCTCACGGTGATCCTGCCGGCGGTCCTCGGCGCGGTCAGCCTGCTGATCGACTCCGACAAGGGCCTGCTGGTCAACCCGGTCAATCCGCGCACCGGCGTCCCGGTTCCGAACGGCACGGCGACCACCGTCCTGCTGATCCTCGCGGTCGGCGCGTGCTTCGCGGGCGCCGCGAACTCCGTGCGTGAGCTGATCAAGGAACGGGTCATCTACGAGCGGGAGCGGGCGACCGGCCTGTCCCGCTCGGCGTACCTGATGTCCAAGGTGGTCGTGCTCGGCGCCGTCACGGTGCTCCAGGGCCTGATGGTGGGCGTGATCGGTTTCTCCAGCCGGGAGATCCCCGATCAGGGGCTGGTGCTCGGCGGCTCGACGCTGTTCGAGCTGTGCCTGCCGATCATGGCGCTGGGCTTCACCTCGATGATGTTCGGCCTGGTGATCTCCTCGCTGGTGAAGACCGCCGAGAAGACCATGCCGCTGCTGGTGATGTTCGCGATCATCCAGGTCGTCTTCACCGGCTGCCTCTTCACCCTGCACGGCACGCTCGGTGTGAACGAGTTCTCGTACCTGATGCCGTCCCGCTGGGCGGTGGCCGCGGCCGGTGCCACGCTGGACTTCAACAAGATCGCCCCCAACACCGAGGACCCGGCCAGTACCGACCCGCTGTGGGACCACGCGGCCTCGGCCTGGGGCCTGAACATGGTCGCGCTGCTCGTGCTCGGTGTGATCTGCGGCTTCTTCGTCGCCCGCTTCCTGCGCCGGCACGAGCCGGAGGTCATGCGGAAGTGACCGCGGGCCGCGTGACGCGCGGCCGCACGACGCGAAGGGCGGCACCCCACCAGGGGTGCCGCCCTTCCGCGTAGTCTCAGAGGTCCCGCGCCGGCCTCAGTACGCGCTGTTCACGTTGTCGATCGTGCCGTACTTGTCGGCCGCGTAGTTGGCGGCGGCGGTGATGTTGGCTACCGGGTCGTAGATGTTCCACGAGGTGCCGGCCACGTGGTACGCCTTGAAGGTCGGCGGGATGACCTGCAGCAGGCCCTTCGACGGGATGCCGTTGATGGCGTTGATGTCCCAGTCGTTGATGGCCATCGGGTTGCCGGAGGACTCCCGCATGATGTTCTTGTGCAGGCCGTGGTAGCTGCCCGGGATGCCCTTGGACTTCATGATGTCCAGGGACTGGCGGATCCAGCCGTCCAGGTTGTCCGAGTAGGTCTTGGCGGCGACCATCTGCATCGCGGGGCGCTGCGCGGAGCGGCTCGCGGCCTTGTCGGCGCGCTCCTGCGCGGCCTTCTTGGCGGCGGCCTGCTTCTTCGCCTCGGCCTGCTGCTTGGCGGCGGCCTGCTTCTTGGCCTCGGCCTGCTGCTTGGCGACGGCGTCGAGCTTGGCGGTCTGGCCGGCGAGCCGGTCGGTGAGCGAGCCCTTGACGTCCTTGACCGGCGTGCCGGCGTAGTGCACCTGCTGCGTGGCCGCGGCGTCCGTGGTGACGGTCTGGGCGTTGCCGGGGACGGCCGTGAAGGCCAGGGCGGCGGCACCGAGGGCGCCGACACCGGCGATGGCGATCTTGTGCTGCTTGGTCAGCGTACGACTATAAGCACGATTGAGGATGTTCTTGGGCATAGCTTGATGGACCTCTTCGATTGCGCGGAGGTCGCTCTCCTGCGTCCGCCGGGGGAATCGGTTCCTCCCGCACGAGGGCCGCGGCGGGAAACCGCGGCGCCGAGCGACGGAAGCAATTCTTAGCTGGCGCAAAATGCAAGGGCAAAGGTGTGACGTACGAAGCCGCATAGTGGATCAGGGATGGGCAAAACGGGACAGACTGGGCCGTCTGTCCCGTTCAAATGGGTGGTTTATCTCCTATGCCCCTTCGTACGTGACGTGGGCCCTATGCGCGGGCTCACATCGGCGGCGCGCAGGTCTCACCATGAGTTGCCGTCGCAACGCTCTCAGTGAGTGGATTCCGGGGGCAGGAGTAGGTGCACGTCCCCGAACTCGTGCCACAGGTAGCGCCCGCGCAGCGCCTCCTCGTAGGCACGGCCCACCGCGGCCCGGCCGGCGACCGCCTCCAGCATCAGCAGATGCGAGGCCTCCGGCTCGTGCAGCCCGGTCAGCAGCCCGTCCATCGCGCGTACCCCGCGCTCGGGCGTGACCACCAGATCGGTCCAGCCCCCGGCCGCCCGGACCACCCCGTCCGGACCGGCCGCCGACTCCACCGCACGCACGGCCGTCGTCCCCACCGCCACGACCCGCCCGCCACCGGCCCGGGCGGCGTTGATCAGCCGCGCCGACGCCTCCGGAACGCGGTACCGCTCCGGATACGGCGGCTCGTGCGCCTCCGCCGAGGCCACCCCCGTGTGCAGCGTCACCGGCGCGAACTGCACCCCCCGGCTCACCAGCTCCACCACCAGCCGCTCCGTGAAGGGCCGCGCCGCGCTCGGCATCTCCGCGCTGCCCGCCCCGTCCGGCGCGGGCAGCGCGAACACCGTCTGGTACACCGACAGCGGCTGGTCCCGCTCCGTATAGGAGTAGCGAATGGGCCGCCCGTGCTCCCGGAGCACCCGGAGCACCTCCGCCCCGGCCGGCCGGGCCCACCGCAGCCGCTCGCCCCGCCCGCCCAGCGGCTCCTCCAGCACCAGCCGCGCCCCGCCGGGCAACCGCACCACTGCACCCGCGGGCGCACCCGCGCGCACCCCCGCACTCGCACCCGCGGATACAGCCGCACGCGCGCGCGTGGTGCCGCGCCCGTCCGGTTCCCGCACCTCCACCACCCACCGGCCGTCGTCCCCGCGGGTGGAGAAGTGCACCACCACGCGCGTGTGCCCGATCCGCCCGTTCACCGCGGCGGCCAGCGTGGGCGAGGTGTTCACCACCAGCAGGTCCCCGGCCCGCAGCAGCGCCGGAAGCTCCCGGAAGGCGTGGTGCGCCACCTCGGTGCCGCGCGACACGAGCAGCCGTACGGCGTCCCGGTCCAGGCCGGGCCCGCGCTGCTCCGCCGGCACGCGCGCCGACAGCTCCTCGGGCACCGTCACCGCCGTGGTCATCGTGCCTCCAGCAGCGCCGGCGCCGAGTACCGCCCGCTCGCCGGACGCTCGTCCAGCAGCCGCAGGAACGCCGGCACCACGCGCGCGGGCGCGGGCCGCGGATCGTCGTCGTCCGGTACGGCCGCCGCGTACAGGTCCGTCGCCATGTCCCCGGGATCCACCGCCCACACCCGCAGGTCCGGCTCCTCCCGGCCGAGCACCGCCGCGAGCTGATCGAGGGCCGCCTTCGAGGCGCCGTACCCGCCCCACGTCCCGTACGCCTCCACCGCCGCGTCCGAACTGACCGTGACCACCGTGCCCGCCGCCGACTCCCGCAGCAGCGGCAGCGCCTCCCGGACCAGGCCGAGCGCCGCCACGACGTTCACCTCCAGCGCCCGCCGCAGCCCCTCCGGGGGCAGCTCCGCCAGCCGCACCAGCGGCTCCGCGCCCAGCGCACTCGCGTTGCTCACCACCAGGTCGACCCCGCCCAGCCCCCGCGCGGCGGCCACCAGCGCGGCCCGGTGCCCGGCGTCCGTGACGTCCCCGGGCACCGCCGTCACGCGCGTGCCGTACCCGGCGACCGCCTCCGCCGCCGCCTCGAGCGGCCCGTCGCCCCTGGCGTCCAGCACCAGGTCCCAGCCGCGCGCGGCCAGCCCCTCGGCGAGCGCCCGCCCCAGCCCCTTGGAGGCTCCCGTGATGATCGCTACCGGCATGACAACCGTCCCCTCGTCACCCAGGGCGTCGGCGCCCCGGCCCGCCCCGCCGGGCGGTGACCACAACCTAGGAACGGCCGCCCCCGCACCGCCTCGGACGCGGGCACCAGAGCGGCGGGGTCCTTCGGCGTACGCCGCGCGTCCGGGCCGGTGGACCTACCCCCTTCGTCCTAGGGCCCGCGGAGGGGCCCCGCCGCCACCGTCCGATCCGCGCCGCCGTACCCCGCCGGTACCGTGAGGACATGAGTCAAGGCCCCCGGTCCGGCCTCGCCGCGGTGAGTTCCGCGCTGCTGGCCATGAGCAGACACCTCGAGGTGCGCGACGTCCTCAAGACGATCGTGGCCTCGGCCCGTGAGCTGCTCGACGCGCAGTACGCCGCCCTCGGTGTCCCCGACGACCACGGCGGCTTCGCCCAGTTCGTCGTCGACGGCGTCAGCGACGCCCAGTGGAAGGCCATCGGCCCGCTGCCCCGGCGGCACGGCATCCTCGCCGCCATGCTGGACGAGGCCCGGCCCGAGCGTCTCGCCGACGTCCGCGAGGACCCCCGCTTCGAGGGCTGGCCCTCCGCCCACCCGGACATGTCCGACTTCCTCGGCCTGCCGATCAGGGACGGCGAGGAGGTCATCGGGGCCCTGTTCCTCGCGAACAAGCGCTGCGCCAAGCCCGGGGGCGGCTGCGGCTTCACCGAGGAGGACGAGGAACTGCTCGCCATCCTCGCCCAGCACGCCGCGATCGCCCTCACCAACGCCCGCCTGTACGAACGCAGTCGCGAGCTGACCATCGCCGAGGAGCGCTCCCGGCTCGCCCACGAACTGCACGACGCGGTCAGCCAGAAGCTCTTCTCCCTGCGTCTGACCGCCCAGGCGGCCGCCGCCCTGGTCGACCGCGATCCCGCCCGCGCCAAGGGCGAGTTGCACCAGGTCGCCGCCCTCGCCGCCGAGGCCACCGAGGAACTGCGCGCCGCCGTGGTGGAGTTGCGGCCGGCCGCGCTGGACGAGGACGGCCTGATCGCCACCCTGCGCACCCAGACACAGGTCCTCGACCGCGCCCACACCGCGCGCGTGACCTTTGCGACGAACGGCTTCCGCGCCCTGCCCGCGGCCCAGGAGGAGGCGGTGCTGCGGGTCGCCCAGGAAGCCCTGCACAACGCTCTGCGCCACTCCGGCGCCGAGCACGTCCGGGTGACCGTGGACCGGCGTGGCGGCGGAGCCGTCCTGCGCGTAGCCGACGACGGCAGCGGCTTCGACCCCAAGGCGGTGCGCCGGGCCGGACGCCATCTGGGACTGGTCTCGATGCGGGACCGGGCCGGCGGGGTCGGCGGCACCCTCACCGTGCACGCGGAGCCCGGCAGGGGCACCACGATCGAGATGGAGGTACCCGGTGGCTGACCCGATCAGAGTGCTGCTCGTCGACGACCACCAGGTCGTCCGCCGCGGCCTGCGCACCTTCCTGGAGGTGCAGGACGACATCGAGGTCGTCGGCGAGGCCGCGGACGGCGCCGAGGGAGTCGCCCGCGCCGAGGAACTGCGGCCCGACGTCGTCCTCATGGACATCAAGATGCCGGGCCTGGACGGCATCGCCGCCCTGCGCCGGCTCCGCGAACTCGACAACCCCGCGCGCGTGCTGATCGTCACCAGCTTCACCGAACAGCGCACTGTGGTACCGGCCCTGCGCGCGGGCGCCGCCGGGTACGTCTACAAGGACGTGGACCCCGACGCGCTCGCCGGCGCCATCCGGAGCGTGCACGCCGGCCACGTCCTGCTCCAGCCCGAGGTCGCCGACGCCCTGCTGTCCCAGGAAGTGGCCAACTCCGGTCAGGGCAGGGGAGGTTCACTCACCGACCGGGAACGGGAGGTGCTCGGCCTGATAGCCGACGGCCGCTCGAACCGGGAGATCGCCCGCGCCCTGGTGCTCTCCGAGAAGACCGTCAAGACACATGTGTCCAACATCCTCATGAAGCTCGACCTGGCCGACCGCACCCAGGCAGCCCTGTGGGCCGTGCGCCATGGCGTGGCCGGCTGAACCGCCCCCGGCGCGTCGTTCGCCGCGACGCGGAAGGTTCCCTTCCGGGCTGAGATTCATACCGTCGTGGGAATGTCACCCGGATGGCCGTACCCTCCGGCGGCCTCCGCCGTTCTCCAGTGCGTGCCGCGGCGATCGTCGCGGTGGACACTCAGGAGGGGTTGGACAGTGAAGAACCTGAAGAAGGCGGCGGCCGTGGCGATGGTGGCCGGGGGACTGGTGGCCGCGGGAGCGGGCATGGCCTCCGCCACGGACGGTGCCTGGGCCGGCGGTGCGGCCCAGGGCTCTCCGGGTGTCGCCTCGGGCAACGTCGTCCAGGCCCCGGTGCACGTCCCGGTGAACGCGGTCGGCAACAGCGTCAACGTCGTCGGCCTGCTGAACCCGGCCTTCGGCAACCTCGGCATCAACCACTGAGGTCTGCCGGCGATGACCGGCGGGCCTTTCCGGGATCCTCCCCCCGGAAAGGCCCTTCGGCCCACCACGACTCGCGCCCCAGGGCACCGGCCGGTTCGTTCAGCGGACCCCCCGCTCCCGCTCCTCCACCATGGAGTTGTACGCCGCCACCTGGGCCCGCCTGGCGGTCCGCTCCACCGGCCGCAGCGCCGCGCCCCGCGCCGCCATCTCCGACGCGCTCACCGCACCCCCGTGCCCCTTGCCGTACGCCAGGGACACCAGCAGACCCACCCGCTGAGCCAGCTCGAGCACCCGCACCGCACGCGGCGGATACCCCGGCGCCAGCACCTCGCGGCCCCGCTCGGCCCGCGCCCGGTACGCGTCGATCGCCGCCTCCGCCACCGGCCCCGACCCGGCGACGTCCAGCTTCGACAGCACCTCGGTCGCCTCCCGCAGCGCCTCGGCCAGCTCCCGCTCGGCCTCACCCAGCGAGGGCACATCGGCGGGCGGCGCCTCCCGCACCGGCAGCACATGCCAGACCACCTCGACATGTACATCACCGTCCGGCCCGGCCGCATGGACCTCCGGAACCAGCCCGACCGCCGCCCCGAAACAGAGCACCGCCTCCTCGGCCTCCAGCGCCCGCGCGTTGAAGTCCGGCGGCCCGCTCAGCCCCAGCGGATGACCGGGCGCGGGCAGCGCCACCCGCAGGCCGGTCACCCCCAGTCCCCGCAGCCGCCCCAGCGCGAGCGTGAGCCCGGCCGGCCCGGGATCACCCGGCAGCCCCTGCACCCGGTGCACGGCGTCCTCGCCCACGATGGCGAGCGCGGCGTCATCCGGAGAGACAAGTCCGGCCAGAAGGGCGTTTCCCCAAGCGGCGAGGCGTCCTGAACGCGGTTCCGAAAGCATGCCCCCACCCTAAGGACCGGACCGATGGAATGGTGCGGGGCACTCGTGGCGTAGATTTCATAGGGGCTGCGCCCACCGGCGCGGCGGCCCGAGCCACAGGCGTACGCGACCAGCCGAGACCGGCCACACTGCAAGGGGAGACAACGCGCTCATGAGCGATGTTCTGGAGCTTCAGGACGTATCCGTGGTCCGTGAGGGCCGGGCTCTGGTGGACCAGGTCTCCTGGTCGGTGAAGGAGGGCGAGCGCTGGGTCATCCTCGGCCCCAACGGCGCCGGCAAGACCACCCTCCTGAACGTCGCCTCCAGCTACCTCTTCCCCAGCAAGGGCACCGCCACCATCCTCGGCGACACCCTCGGCAAGGTCGACGTCTTCGATCTGCGCCCCCGCATCGGCGTCGCCGGCATCGCCATGGCCGAGAAGCTCCCCAAGCGCCAGACCGTGCTCCAGACCGTGCTCACCGCCGCCTACGGCATGACCGCCGGCTGGCAGGAGGAGTACGACGAGGTCGACGAGCAGCGCGCCCGCGCCTTCCTCGACCGCCTCGGCATGAGCGACTACCTCGACCGCCGCTTCGGCACCCTCTCCGAGGGCGAGCGCAAGCGCACCCTGATCGCCCGCGCCCTGATGACCGACCCCGAACTGCTGCTGCTCGACGAGCCCGCCGCCGGCCTCGACCTCGGCGGCCGCGAGGACCTGGTGCGCCGGCTCGGCCGGCTCGCCCGCGACCCCATCGCCCCCTCGATGATCATGGTCACGCACCACGTCGAGGAGATCGCCCCCGGCTTCACCCACGTCCTCATGATCCGCCAGGGCAAGGTCCTCGCCGCCGGCCCGATCGAACTCGAACTCACCTCCCGCAACCTCTCCCTCTGCTTCGGCCTCCCGCTCGTCGTCGAGCAGGTCGGCGACCGCTGGACCGCCCAGGGCCTGCCCCTGTCCTGAAGCCCGTCGCACCCCCGTTCGCGCCCTGTCCGCCGCAGGACCGCGGTCCTACCATGACCATGTGAACGACATCGACGCATGGGTGTGGTGGCTCGTCGGCGCGGCGGCGCTCGGAATCCCCCTCGTGGTCACCGCGATGCCGGAGTTCGGCATGTTCGCGGTCGGAGCGATCGCGGCGGCGGTCGTCGCCGGGCTCGGCTTCGGCGTGGTGATCCAGGTGCTCGCCTTCGTCGTCATCTCCGTCGCCCTGATCGCCGTGGTCCGCCCCATCGCGGCCCGGCACGGCAGACAGCGGCCCCAACTGGCCACCGGCGTCGACGCCCTGAAGGGAAAACAGGCCGTCGTCCTGGAACGCGTCGACGGCTCCGGCGGCCGCATCAAACTCGCCGGAGAGATCTGGTCGGCCCGCTCGCTCGACACCGGCCGCGCCTACGACGTCGGCCAGGAGGTGGACGTCGTGGACATCGAAGGAGCCACCGCGATCGTCATCTGAGCCGTCCTGCCCACGAGTTGCGCGACGGTCTGTCAGACTCGACCAGCAAGATCCTCAACGGCGACCGTCCGTTGAAGATGCCGAGGCGGAGAGGGGTACGGGGAACACGATGGAACCGGTCATCATCGTCCTGATCATTCTGGTGGTGTTGGTCTTCATCGCCCTGATCAAGACCATCCAGGTCATTCCACAGGCCAGCGCCGCCATCGTCGAGCGCTTCGGCCGCTACACGCGGACCCTGAACGCGGGCCTGAACATCGTGGTCCCGTTCATCGACACCATCCGCAACCGCATCGACCTGCGCGAACAGGTCGTCCCCTTCCCGCCCCAGCCGGTCATCACCCAGGACAACCTGGTCGTCAACATCGACACGGTCATCTACTACCAGGTGACCGACGCCCGGGCCGCCACCTACGAGGTCGCCAGCTACATCCAGGCCATCGAGCAGCTCACCGTCACCACCCTGCGCAACATCATCGGCGGCATGGACCTGGAACGTACGCTGACCTCCCGCGAGGAGATCAACGCGGCCCTGCGCGGCGTCCTGGACGAGGCCACCGGCAAGTGGGGCATCCGCGTCAACCGCGTGGAACTGAAGGCCATCGAACCGCCCACCTCCATCCAGGACTCGATGGAGAAGCAGATGCGCGCCGACCGTGACAAGCGCGCCGCGATCCTCACCGCCGAAGGCACGCGCCAGGCCGCCATCCTGACCGCCGAGGGCGAGAAGCAGTCCCAGATCCTGCGCGCCGAGGGTGAGGCCAAGGCCGCCGCGCTCCGCGCCGAGGGCGAGGCCCAGGCAGTCCGGACGGTCTTCGAGGCCATCCACGCCGGCGACCCCGACCAGAAGCTCCTCTCCTACCAGTACCTCCAGATGCTCCCGAAGATCGCCGAAGGCGACGCCAACAAGCTCTGGATCGTCCCCAGCGAGATCGGCGACGCCCTCAAGGGCCTGTCCGGCGCGATGGGCAACTTCGGCCCACTGGGCGGCGGTCAGCCGGGCAACGGCGGCAACTCCGTCCCGCCCCAGAACAACGGCCCGCACGCGGAACGCCGCGAGAAGCCGAGCATCGACTAGAAGGCCCTCACAACGCCGGTTCCCCGCGCCCCTAAGGGACGCGGGGAACCGCGCGAACAACGGCGAACAACCCGCGGCCGCCGGGGAGGAGCCGTCGGCGGACGACTAGGCCGCGTCCCCAACCAGCCACTGGGGAAGGGCGGTGACGTCCTCGTGCCCCAGAGCCAACAGCATCGCATCGGCCGGCGTCGGCTCGAACGGCTCCCGCAGCAGCGCCATACCGGCCTCCTCCGGAGTCCGGTTCGCCTTGCGGTGATTGTCCTCCGCGCACGCGGCCACCGTGTTCAGCCAGGTGTCCTGCCCGCCCTGCGCCCGCGGCAGCACATGGTCCACGGTCGTCGCCCTGCGCCCGCAGTAGGCGCACCGGTGGCGGTCCCGGACCAGCACCCCCCGCCTCGACCAGGGCGCTTGTCTTCGGAACGGCACCCGTACGTATCTGCAGAGCCTGATCACCCGGGGCGCGGGTATGTCGACATCGGCACCGCGCATGCGCAGTACGGGATGGGCCTGCTCGACGACGGCCTTGTCCTGCAGCACCAGAACAACGGCCCGATTCAGAGTCACCGTCGACAGCGGCTCGAAGCTAGCGTTCAGCACCAGCGTGTCACGCATCCAGCCCACCTCCCGTGCGCACCTGCCCACCCCCCGGCGGGCTCGGATCAACTCTGTACGGGCGCACCGAGATGGACAACGCAATAAAAAATGCCCGCCCCTGATCACTTCCAAGACCAGAGGCGGGCAAACGTTCAATGAACGCTTGGCTGAATCGGCACGGTACGTCAGCCCTCGGCGGGGGTCTCGTACTCACCGATGAGCTGGGCACGTGCGATCGCGTGGAACCGCAGATTGAAACCGACGACCGCCGGAGAGACGTCCGAATCCGGGCCGAGCTTCTCCTGGTCCACCGCGTACACCGTGAAGACGTACCGGTGCGGGCCGTCGCCCGGCGGCGGAGCGGCACCACCGAAGTCCTTGGTCCCGTAGTCGTTGCGGACGTGCACGGCACCCTCGGGCAGACCCTCGAACTTGCCGCTGCCCGCACCCGCCGGCAGCTCCGTCACGGAGGCCGGGATGTCGAACAGGACCCAGTGCCAGAACCCGCTGCCGGTCGGCGCGTCGGGGTCGTAGCAGGTCACGGCGAAGCTCTTGGTCTGAGGGGGGAAGCCCTCCCAGCGCAGCTGCGGCGAGGTGTTCCCCTCCGCGTGGACCTGGGCGCTCCCCAGCGTCGTACCCTCCTCGACGTCCTCACTCGTCACCGTGAACGACGGGACGGGCGGATGGAAGTCGTGGGGGAGCGGCCGCCGCTTGAGCTCGGTCACCTCGGTACCTCCTGATCGATTACTGGAATCAGCAGTTCCGAGCCTAGAACCAGTTCCGCTTGGAGCCGACCTCGGACAGCCACTGGTTGAGGTAGGCCGCCCAGTCGGTCCCGTGGTAGTCGTTCAGACCCACCTGGAAAGAACGGAAGGTGTCCGAGCCCTCGCTGAACAGACCCGGCTTCTTGTCCATCTCCAGGACGACGTCCATGGCGTGCTCGTCGGCCACGAAGCTCAGCTCCACCTGGTTCAGCCCCCGGTACTGCGCCGGCGGGAAGAACTCGATCTCCTGGTAGAACGGCAGCCGCTGCCGCGTACCCCGGATGTGACCGCGCTCCATGTCCGCGCTCTTGAAGCGGAAGCCGAGCTGGATGAAGGCGTCCAGGATCGCCTTCTGCGCCGGCAGCGGGTGCACGTTGATCGGGTCGAGGTCACCCGAGTCCACCGCGCGGGCGATCTGCAGCTCGGTGGTCACACCGATGTTCATGCCGCGCAGCCCCTGCCCGTCGATCATCGTGACCGGCGTCTCCCAGGGGATCTCGAGCCCGAACGGCACCGCGTGCACCGCCCCCGCCTGAAGCTCGAAGGCACCACCGAGCCGCACCTTGGTGAACTCGATGTCCTGCTTGTACTCCTGGTCGCCGCTCTCCACCTCGACCTTGGCCTGCAGCCCTACGGACAGACCCTCGATGTCCTGGTTCACGGACCCGCCCTGGATCCGCACCTCCCCCTGGACGACACCGCCCGGTACCACGTTGACCTCGGTGAGCACCGTCTCGACCGAGGCCCCGCCGGCCCCGAGGCTCGCGAGCAGCTTCTTGAACGCCATGACTCTCCCTTTACGAAAGGACCCTCGCCCCGTACAAACGCGATCGGGCCACCGGCGGTTCCGGCCGGGCGCCTACCCGTCTGGGCTACCCTCGGAGGGCATGATCGCGCCCCCGGACCGTATGCCACTGCCCCGAGACTTCTTCGACCGCCCCGTACTCCAGGTCGCACCCGATCTGCTCGGCCGCATCCTGGTCCGCACGACCCCCGACGGCCCGATCGCGGTACGCCTCACCGAGGTCGAGGCGTACGACGGCCCGAGCGATCCCGGCTCGCACGCCTACCGGGGCCGCACCGCCCGCAACGACGTCATGTTCGGTGAGCCCGGACATGTGTACGTCTACTTCACCTATGGCATGTGGCACTGCATGAACCTCGTGTGCGGACCCGAGGGCAGGGCGAGCGCCGTGCTGCTGCGGGCCGGCGAGGTGGTCGAGGGCGCGGAGCTGGCACGCGAACGCCGGGTTTCGGCCCGGAACGACAAGGAACTGGCCAAGGGTCCGGCCCGCCTCGCCACGGCTCTGGGAGTGGACCGCGCCCTCAACGGCACGGACGCGTGTGCGGCCGACGAGACGCCACTGAGGATGCTGACCGGGGCCCCGATCGCCTCTGACCAGGTACGAAGCGGTCCGCGCACCGGGGTCGCCGGGGAGGGCGGCAACGGCGACGCCCACCCCTGGCGGTTCTGGGTGGCCAACGACCCGACCGTGAGCCCTTATCGGGCTCACGTGCCGAGGCGCCGCCGAAGTTGACTCCGCCCTGGAAGGTGCGTAATGTGGCCCGAGCCGCTGAACCGGGTACGGCGATCGCCTGCAGCCGGAGCGGCCAACCCACTACCTAGCTACAACCCCCGAACGGGGTCGATTCTGGCGCGCCCGCGTGCCCGAATTCGAACTCGTCGGACTCGATTATGAGTCGCCGGGAGAATCGGCTAACGTAGCGAATGTCGAAAGGCCGACGAGCGAAAGCCCAAGGTCGGCCGACAAATCCCGCCGACAGGGAATCGGACGCCGAGAGGATCTGATAAAGTCGGAACCGCCGGAAAGGGAAACGCGAGAGCGGGAACCTGGAAAGTACCGAGGAAATCGGATCGAGAAAAGATCTGATAGAGTCGGAAACGCAAGACCGAAGGGAAGCGCCCGGAGGAAAGCCCGAGAGGGTGAGTACTAAGGAAGCGACCGTTCCTTGAGAACTCAACAGCGTGCCAAAAATCAACGCCAGATTAGTTGATACCCCGTCTCCAGCATCTGCTGGGACGAGGTT